>JAPKZP010000120.1 GCA_026393735.1 Acidobacteriota bacterium | reverse complement strand
GGTTCCGGCCCAAACGCGGGCGTCATCGATATTGCGCTCGAGCGGCTGTCCTCCGATGAGGAGCGCGCGAACCTGATTGCGGCCTTCATGGAAAAAGGGCAGGACGCGCTCCTCAAGGCGATGCAGAAGGTGAAGCCGAGGGTGGGGTACATCCGGACACCCAACTCTTTGGGCTACGACCTGCAGTACGCCTTCCGGTTCGTCAATGCGGACGGGTCGAGCCGGATCGTCATCGCGACAGACCGTCGGGTCGGCTTCCTCGAGGCCAGCCGCCAGCCACGCTCGATGGACTACCCGTTCACGCTCATCGAGATGCGTCTCGACAAGGACGGCAACGGCGAGGGCAGGATGGCGGTGGGCACCAAGATCTCGAGGAGCAAGGACGGCAAGACCATCGAACTCGAGAACTACGGGATTTCGCCCGTCACGCTGAACAACATCAAGCTGCTCAAGTAGCGGCCGGATGACTGCCGCACCGAAGCCGGCCCGATACCGCAGCGCATTCCCGCGTGTCGTCCTGATCGTCGCCGTGCTGGCCGCGATCGGTGGCGCGTGGTACCTCCTGCCGCGGGCGCATTGGGGTCAGAGCCAACCGCCCCGGCCGTCTGACCCGGGAGTTGGCTCTGACCCCGCTGCACTGGCCACGTTTGTCGGCGAGCCGGCGTGCACGAAATGCCATGAGACGCAGACGAAGGAGTGGCGCGCGTCCGATCACTTCAGGGCGATGGAAGTGGCGACCGGCGAGACTGTCCTTGGCGATTTCAACAACACCACGTTCGCGTACGCCGGCATCACGTCTTCATTCTCCAGACGTAACGGCAAGTTCTTCGTGCGCACCGACGGGCCCGACGGCGCGCTGCACGACTACGAGATCACGTACACGTTCGGCTACCGCCCCCTCCAGCAGTACCTGATCGAGTTTCCCGGCGGCCGGATGCAGTGCCTGCCGATCGCCTGGGATACGCGGCCGAAGGCGCAGGGCGGACAGCGCTGGTTCCATCTCTATCCGGACCAGCGGGTCACCCATCTAGATCCGCTGCACTGGACGGGACCGAACCAGAACTGGAACTACATGTGCGCCGACTGCCACTCCACGAACCTCCGGCGCAACTATGACCTGCCGACCAACACCTACAAGACGACGTGGTCGGAGATCAACGTTTCGTGCGAGACGTGCCACGGGCCCGGGTCGGCTCACGTCGCATGGGCGGAAGAGCGGAAGAAGCGGGGGCTGAGCGGGCGCGACTCGACCGCGATGGGCCTGCTCGTGCAGGGCCTGCGGGCGATCGACTACGGCGGGTTCGGCGTGGGCGACGCGACCAGCGCCACGGCGCGTCTCGCCAACAGGCCGCGGCAGCGCGCCGAGATCCAGGCGTGCGCACCCTGTCACGCCAGGCGCGGGCCGATCACCGACGTGCCCGACTCCGGGAAGACGTTCCTCGACAGCTATCGCCCGGCAATGCTCGAGGACGGCCTGTACTACGCAGATGGCCAGATCCTGGACGAAGTCTACGAGTATGCGTCGTTCACGCAGAGCAAGATGTACGCAGCGGGCGTCACCTGCTCGGACTGCCACAACGCGCACAGCTTGAAGCAGCGGGGCACCGGCAACAACGTGTGCGGGCACTGCCACCTGCCGCTGACCTACGACACGCCGGCGCACCATCACCACAAGCAGGGGACCGACGCGGCGCGCTGCCGCAACTGCCACATGCGGACGACCGACTACATGGTGGTCGACCCGCGCTACGACCACTCGATGCGCGTCCCGCGCGTGGACTACTCGATCGCGTACGGCATCCCGAATGCCTGCACGACGCCGTGCCACAAGGACAAGGGTTTCACGTGGGCGAACGACGCGGTGGTGAAGTGGTACGGGCCCGTCCGCACGCGCGGCAACGACTATGTGGTGGCCCTCGACGCCGCGCGCAAGGGGCTGCCGGATGCAGAAGCCGCGCTGCGGGCCGTCGTGCTGAACCCGAAGTACTCGGGCATCGCCCGGGCCACCGCGCTGCAGCACCTGCGGGACGTGGCCGTGCCGGCTTCGATTGAGGCCCTGCACGCCGGCGCAACCGACCCGGACGCCATCGTTCGAGCTGAGGCGGCGCGGGCCCTGGAAGTGCTGCCTCCTGCCGATCGCGTCCGGCTCGGCAGACCGCTGCTCACGGATCCGGTCCGCCTGGTGCGCGCGTGGGCCGCGATGACGCTGGCCGGCACGCCCGCCGATCTGCTCACCGCATCGGAGACGGCCGATCTTGAGCGTGCCACGCGCGAGGAGATAGCCCTCGAACTGGCGGTGGCTGAGCGCCCGGAAGCGCATCTCAACCTCAGCAACCTCTACCAGCGCCAGGGCAAGGCCGGGGAAGCGGAAGCCGAACTGCGCACGGCATTGCGTCTGGATCCGCGGAACATTCCCGCCCGTGTGAATCTGGCCGACCTGTACCGGACTTCCGCGCGCGAGGCCGACGCGGAACGTGTGCTCACCGAGGCTCTCCAGATCGATCCAAATGTCGCCGAGGTGCGGCATGCCCTCGGCCTCCTCTTCATCCGGGTCGGCCGGCGGGACGAAGCCATGGCGCACTTGAAGCGGGCGCACGAGCTGCTGCCCTCGAATGCCCGCTACGGCTATGTGTACGCGGTCGGGCTCAACGATGCCGGCCGTGCGCCGGAGGCCGTCCGGCTGCTCGCCGATCTCCAACGGACGAATCCCGCCGACCGGGACATCCTGGCGGCGCTGGCCACCATCGAGCAGGCGGGGGGGCACTGGAGCGAGGCGATCGGGTGGGCCGAGAAGCTCGTCCGCATTAGGCCGGACGATCAGGAGGCGCGCACGCTGCTCAATCAGCTCAAGCGGCAGGCGGCTGCGGCGCGGCGGTAAGAGAAGTCGCCTGCGCTATCATGTAACGCCCCGCGTGGCTCGTGACGAGCCGCGCGGTCTGGCGACCCATGGATGGTGATTCCCAGACCCGGCGCTCGTTCCTGTCCAGACTCGCTGCGGCCGCCGGACTCGCCGGCCTGGCGGCACAGGGCGGCATTCTGGTGCGTTCGTGCGTACCCAACGTCACGTACGACTCGCCATCGACTGTCAAGATTGGCCTGCCCGAGTCGTTCGCCGACGGCCTCACGTTCCTGCCGGCCCAGCGTCTCTTCATCGTCCGCGACAGCAAGGTCTTTCGAGCGGTCTCTGCGGTGTGCACGCACCTTGGCTGCACGGTGCACGCCGACGTCCAGCAGTTGACCGACGGCCCGGACCCTGGCGCTCGGCCGCACCTCCAGGTTCAGCAGTTCTCGTGCCCCTGCCATGGATCCCGCTACCGCGCGGACGGAACGAACATCTCGGGTCCCGCCCCGCGTCCGCTCGCCCGGTACCGCCTGGCCCTGGCCCCGGACGATGGACAACTTGTCGTCAATCTGACCGACGAGGTCGGCGCATCCTTCGTGTTGACGCTGTCATGAGAATCCCGTCGTGACCCGCCGGCGTTTCTGGAGCCTTCGTCCGGCCTCTACCGGTGAGGCGACCGACGCCATTCTGGCGAACCTGCTCCTGCACTGGTTCCCGGCGCGGATGCGATTGACGTCGATCGCCTGGACCCCGTCGTTCTGGCTGGGCACTGTCACGTGGGTCCTCTTCGTGCTGCTCCTGCTCTCGGGCCTGCCGCTGATGGTGTTCTACGTTCCATCCACGCGGGAGGCGTATCAGTCCATCAAGGACATCGAGCATGTCGTGTCGTTCGGCTGGTGGATACGCGCGGCGCATCGCATCGCCGCCCACCTCATGGTGATCGTGGTCTCGCTGCACCTTGTGCGGGTGTTCCTGACGGGCGCGTACAAGAACGCGGGCCAGCGGGAGCAGCATCGCGAGTGGAACTGGGTGATCGGCGTCGCGATGCTCGTCGGGACCCTGCTGCTGTCGTTCACCGGCTACCTGCTGCCATGGGATCAGCTGGCGTTCTGGGCAGTGACTGTCAGCATGAACATCGTGTCGTCGACCCTGCTTGTCGGCCCTGCGATTCGCGACGCACTGATAGGCGGCCGCGAGATCGGTCAGACGGCGTTGATGCGCTTCTACCTGCTCCATATCGTCGTCGTGCCGATCGCGATGGCGGTGCTCTTCGCGTACCACATGTGGCGGGTCCGGAAGGATGGCGGGCTGGCGCGCGGAGATGCGCCGCAGGACGCCGCCGAGGTCGTCGTTGCCATCCCCGCTGTCGCGCGGCGGGTGACGGTGGTGGCGCTCCTCACGTGGCTCGTCGTCACGGTGCTGGCCCTCGTGATCCCGTCGCCGCTCGAAGAGGCGGCCAACGCGCTGGTGACACCGAACCCGGCGAAAGCGCCGTGGTACTTCCTGTGGCTGCAGGAGATCGTGGCCGACACCACCGTGCGGATTGGATCGGTCGCCGTCAATGGCGCGTTCATCGGCGGCGTCGTGCTTCCCATGGCACTGCTGGTGCTCCTGACGCTCTGGCCGTGGCTCGATCGATCGCCGGCCGCCACCGTCGGCGCGACGCTGCCGCGTGAGCGCCGCACGCAGGTGCTCGTCTTCATCGCGATTGCCGCGATCGTCATCGTGTTGACCGGTGTGGGTCTGTTGCGCGGGCCCTCGTGGCAGTTCTACTGGCCGTGGCAGCCATGGGCCAACGTGCCGACGAGGTTCTAGGGTGGCCAGAGTCACGCTGAATGCGGGCGAACCGGGCCGGCGCGACGTCGCGCTGCTGGCTGTGCTTGCGGTCCTGCTCGTGGGGGCTACCGCGTGGCTGGTGTACCGGGAGGCGGTTCCCGAGTACCGGGATCATCAGCGGCAGTTCGGGAACCTCGTGCAGCGCAGGCTGGGAGATGCCGCCGCGACGGCCGTGCCCGCCGGAATCCAGCAGCTCTGGGTCCCGGGTGCGGGGCGCGCCGATCGGTGCCCCTCGTGCCATCTCGCGACCGCCTGGCGCGGGTTCGAGCGCGGCGACGAACCGCTGCGGACGCACCCTGCGGGCATGCTTCGCGCACACCCGACGAATCGGTTCGGCTGCACGCTCTGTCACGGCGGGCAGGGCTGGGCCGTCGATCGCGAGCGCGCCCACGGGCACGTGCCCTACTGGCCCGAGCCGCTCGCTGACGCCTCGATGGCGGCCAGCCTGTTGCCAGGCGCGGGCCGCGCCTCGCTCATGGCGCTCAACTGCAACGCATGTCACCGGTACGAGACCGCGACGGCTGGCGCCGAGATCATCAACCGCGGCAAGCGACTGGTTGACGAGAAAGGGTGCCGTGCCTGTCACCGGATCAATGGGCGGGGAGGCCTCATCGGTCCCGACCTGAGCTGGGCCGGCGACAAGAACCCGGAGCAGTACGACTACGGCCGGCTCTCAGGGCGTCGAAGCGTGTTCACCTGGCACGAGGCTCACTTCCAGGACCCGCGGGCGCTGGTCGCCGAAACCGTGATGCCGAGCTTCCATCTGCCGCCCGACGACATCAAAGCGCTGGCGCTGCTCGTGATGTCATGGCGACGGGTCGGCGTGGACGCGTCGCTCCTCGGCGATCTCCCGCGTACCGATTCGCCGTCCCCGCAAGAGCGAGCCTTGGCAGCGGAGATGGAGCGGGGTCCGGGTGCCTGGTTCGTCAAGACGGGCTGCTACCAGTGCCACCCCGTGTCCGTCTTCGGCGTGAAGAGCCCGACGCCCATCGGCCCGGACCTCTCCACGGCCATGGACGATGTAGAGCGGAGGTTCAGCGTGCCGGTCGACACATTCGTGAAGAACCCGAGCGGCACGATGAAGGCGGTGTTCGCGCGGCAGTTCATGCTGTCCCCGGCACAGAAAGACGAGGCCGTCCGGGAGTTGCGCGCGGCATACGCCGAGTTCCAGCGGCAGCAGGCCGTCATGCCCGCTGCACCTGCTCGAGCGAAGTAACGGCGGGCCGCTACGCGAGTCCGTTCGGACAGCCGCCCCCGTCTGACGGTAAGATCGGACTGCGGTTCACCGGCATTCCAGTCATCCGGTCAAGGAGTACAGCACATGCGTCGGACTCTCGCTGCGGCATTGACGGTCACGCTCGTTCTGGGCGGCGTTGCGTACGCCGGAAAATTCAAGTCGACATGGAAGGCGCCCGGAATCGAGCCGGCGGACTACAGCGGCAAGAAGATCGTGGCGCTGGTCATGACCGACGATCAGAACCTTGAGGTGTCGAGCGAGGAGGCGCTCGCCGGGGAACTCACCGCGCGCGGTGTCCAGGGCGTGGCGGCGTATCGGCTCATCCCCCGCGAGGAGTTGCGCGACAAGGACAAGGCCAGGGGGTGGTTCGAGCGTGCGGCCGTCGCCGGCGTGGTGGCGATGCGCGTCGTGTCGTCCGAGAAGGAAGTCAGCTACACCCCGGACATGTGGGCCACGCCGTACTACGGATCGCTGTGGGGGTACTACGGCTACGGCTGGAGCAGCGTCGTCGTGGCAGGCAGCTGGCAGGAAGACCGCGTCATCACGGTCGAGACCCTCATCTTCCGGCTTCCGGACGGCAAGCTCGTGTGGGCGAGCGTGAGTGAAAAGACCAATCCCAAGGGGGCCGGCAGTCTGATCAAGCAGCTCGTGGACGACACGGCCAAAGAAATGCGGAAGCAGGGCATGGTCATGCGCGGTTCCGCCCAGTAGAAGCGCGGGGTCGCCGAAGGCCCAACTGCAGCACGACCGCGCCCCACAGCGCGGCGACCACCGATGCCGTGAGGATTCCCACCTTGGCGCGGCCGAGCGTCGCGATGTCGCTGAACGCGAGTTCCGTGACGAACAGCGACATCGTGAAGCCGATGCCCGCCAGGCAGGCCCCGCCGTAGATGTGCGACCACCTCACCCCCTGCGGCAGGTCGGCGCGGCCGCTTCTGACGGCGATCCAGCTGAAGAGCGCAATCCCCAGTTGCTTGCCCAGGACGAGCCCGATCGTGATTCCGAGGCTGACGGGGTGGCGGAGACTGTCGACGATGATGCTGCCGTCGATGGCGACGCCCGCGTTGAATAGCGCAAAAAGCGGCAGGATGACGAACACGACAAATGGATGGAACACTTCTTCAAGTACCAGTCCCGGCGGGCGCATGCCGCCCGCGGCCCGGTACAGGTCGGAGATCGCGTCAAGCTGCGACCGGTCCTCGATCATGCTGTCCTGCGTCAGTCGGACCGCGCGCAGTTCGGCGAGCCGTCCGTCGGAAACCGCGAGGAACTCCTGCGGGTCACGCCGCGCGCGGATAGGAACCAGGAGCGCCACGAGTACGCCGGCCACGGTGGCGTGCACGCCTGAACCGAGGATGCCGGCCCAGACACCGAAGGCGAGCGCGACGTAGATGACGGGGTGCGTGAGGCCCGCGCGATTGGCGATCGCGATCAGCAGCAGGAAGACCGCCGCGGCCGCCAGCGCGATCAGGTTGATCTGCGCCGTGTAGAACAGGGCAATCACCAGCACGGCGCCGAGGTCGTCGACAATTGCCAGGGCGGTCAGGAACACCTTGAGGCCGATCGGCACGCGCGCGCCGAAGACGGCAAGCACCCCCAGGGCGAAGGCGATGTCGGTGGCCATCGGGATGCCCCAGCCGGGGGCTCCTTCGCTGCCGCCGTTCAACATCGTGTAGAGCAGCGCCGGGACGACCATCCCGCCGATCGCTGCCATCACCGGGAGGGCGGCGCGCTTCGCCGTGGAGAGCTGGCCCACGACGAGCTCGCGCTTGATCTCGAGGCCGACGACGAAGAAGAACACGACCATCAGCAGGTCGTTGATCCAGTACTGCACCGACAGCGCGAACGAGGCGCGTCCCCACGACACGCCCACCTTCG
>JAPKZP010000057.1 GCA_026393735.1 Acidobacteriota bacterium | reverse complement strand
TCGATGACCGCGTACTTCTTCTTGGCATCGAAGGTGGTGGGCCGGAAGATGACGCCCCAGATGCTCGTCTTGCCGTCTCGACCATTCGACGTGAAGACCTCGGGCGGTTTCCAGCCGGCCTTCAGCAGTTCGGTGATGTCGCCGCGCTCCAGTGTCGTCACGAGCGTCCCGTCGCTCACCCGCCGCAATTCCATCACCGGCGCGAGGTCGACGCGGGAGTAGGTGTCGACGTAGTACTTCATGTCGGACGAGAAGCTCGCGCTGTGGTTCGCCGGGGCTTCCGTCAGCCTCGTGAGCCCCGATCCGTCGAGATTGATGCGGTAGTAGTGCAGGAAGTACGGATCCTGGCCGGCGTCCATCCCGCCCGCGCTGAACCAGATCTGGCGCTTCTCCTCGTCGACCTTGTCGACGAAATGGACGGCCCAGTTGCCCTTCGTGATCTGCTGCTTCACACGGCCCGTGGAACCGTCGTAGAGATACAGGTGGCTCCAGCCGTCGCGCTCCGACATCCAGATGACGTCCTTGCCGTCGGCCACGTCATACCGGAACGTCCGACCCGAGTCGCTCAGGCCGGCACTCGGCCGCCGGTAGTCGACAAACGCCTGGCTCGTTTCCTCGATGACGGTCCTCGCCTTTCCGCTGGCCGCGTCCACTTCGATGACCCGGTACACCTGGTGCCCGCGCTGGTTGTATTCGAACGTGATGGCGCGGCTGTCCTTTCGCCATTCGAGGCGGCTGTTCGAGTACGGGTTCGGAAAGAGCGCATTGTCCACGAGCCACGCCTGCGCCGTCTCCAGGTTGAACAGCGCGGGCTGGTCGAGGTCCAGAACGTCACCTGGCTTCTGGTACTCGTTCGTCGATGCCTTGGGCTGCAGTTGGTCGGTCGGAGATGACTGGACGTAAGTGACCACACGCCGATAGCCGGGCCGGCGCCGGAACGCGGCAATCTTCTTCGAGTCGGGCGACCAGACGAGGGAGGTGAATGTGTACGCATCACCCTCCGAGCCGTCCCACGACAGTTGTGTGGCCTCGGGCGTCGCGGGCGCCTGCGCCGCGCCGAGCGGAGGGACGACGGGCTGCGGAGCCGGCGCCTCACTCGCCGGCACCACGGGCCGGACGAAGACGTTGTAGTTTTGGATGAAGGCTTCCAGCTTGCCATCCGGGGACGTGCGGGTCTGCGTCTGCCCTGCGGCCTGAGGGACCACAGTGGCCCCGGTGGCGCCGCCGCGGCCCCGGCCGCCCGTCGCCGCGCCCTCGCCGGTTTCGGCCGGCAGTCGCGTACACCGGTACTCACCGAGCGTGCAGCGCCATCGCGGAAGGGCCGGCACGGCTGCTCCCGCTGCGGCGCCCCGCCCGCCGGGCGCCCCGGCTCCGCGCCCGCCGCCACCGAGCGTGAACTCGATGGCCTGCATCTTGTCCACGAACGTTATCGCCGGGAACGGGAGCGTCACTGCCGTGTACGGGGCCTTCGCCGCGGCCGAGAGGGCTTCGGCCAGTTTGGCGTGATCGAACGCCGGTCCCTTCGACGGGGCGGCCGCATCGACCAGCACGAACTCGTTGCCGCCCCTGACCGACTTGCGGTACCAGAACTTCGTCGTGTCGTCCACCCAGGTCGGCGTGTCCACGACGTGGTAGATCGTGTTCTGGATCTTGTCGCGCAGGAGGTTCGCGCGGTCGTAGTCGGCCTTGATGCCGGAGGCCTGCCTGCCTTGCGCGCGAGGAAGCGCCGACGCCGCACATACGAACAGGACCGCGCCCGCGATCCAGGTCACACGCCTGTTCCTCATCGCCGCCTCCAGATGCCGTGGATAGTAGCCGATCCTCAGGCGTTCGCGGCGGGCGTTGACGGGCGCGGCGGCAGATCGATGACAAACTCCGCACCGCCGCCGTCGCAGTTCCGGGCCGTCACGGTCCCGCTGTGGCGCTCGACGATGGCCTTGACAATCGAGAGCCCGAGCCCGCTCCGCGACTTCGAATAGGGATCCGATCGCGACTGGTCGGCCTTGTAGAAGCGGTCGAAGATGCGCGGGAGGTGGTCGGCGGGAACGCCCGGGCCGGTGTCGCGCACAGAGAGATGCACCCGGCCACCCTGCTTCTCGGCCGCAAGGGTGACCCGCCCGCCATCAGGCGTGTGGCGCACGGCGTTCGCCACCAGGTTCTGCAGCGCCTGTTCCAGCCGGGACGCATCGCCCCACAGCAGCTCGAGGCCAGGCTCGATGTTGGTCTCCAGCGCGATCTGCTTCTCAATCGTCTCCCGCTCGTGCCGGTCCACGACTCGCTGGAAGAGCCTCGTCACCGGCACGTCGTCACACGAGAGGGCCAGGCCGCCGCTCTCGAAACGGGCCAGGTCGAGCAGGTCGCCGATGATCTGTTCGAGCTTGATCGTTTCGTCGCCGACGATGTCCAGGTAGTGGCGCCGCGTCTCGTCGTCGATGCGCAACTCGGGCATCGCGAGCGTCTCGACGTAGCCGCGAATCGCCGCTAGCGGTGTCTTCAGCTCGTGAGACACATCGGCGAGCAGCTGCCGACGCGTCCGATCCGACGCGTCCATCGCCGAGGTACGGGCCTCGAGGTCGCCCGCCATGCGATTGAACGCATGCGCCAGCGCGGTGACCTCGTCACCGCCATCTTCGGATGCGCGCGCGGACAGGTCGCCTTCCCCGATGGCTTCCGCAACCCGCTCGAGCTCCCGCAACCGGCGCCGGGCCGGGCGGAAGATCGCGAGAGAGGCAACAGCCGATCCGAGTACGAGCAGCGTAACGGCGATGACGGCCTGGGTCGGACCGAACTCGCGCAACAGCATCGACACGCGGGGCCCGCGGCCGGCCACCGCGACAAAGCCGGTGCGCGTGCCGCCAACAGTGATCGTTGCGCGCTCGCCTGGTCCTCCCGGCCCACCTCGGTCCACGGGCCCTGCCGGCCCTCCGGGGCCGCGCCCGTCATCGGCCGTGCGCGGCTCGGGCGGCCAGCCGCCCGGAGGAGTGCGCGGCCAATCACCTCGGGGCGCGCCCGGTATGGCCGGTGCCTCGTGGTTGCGCCCGATCCGGCCGTCGTCGAGCACGACGATGAGCGGCTGGAAATACCCGCCGAAGTGCTCCTTCACGTACTTGTCGACGTCGAGATCGGGACGCGTGCTCAGTTCCGCCGCCACGTCTGCGGCCACCTGCTCCGCCACCTTGTCCGGCGACTGACCCAGCAGCGTCGTCGCGATCGCGCCTGTCATCCACAAGAACACCAACGCCTGCACCACGAGCAGGGCGGCCAGCAATGCCACCAGACCCACGGCGATGCGCCAGTAGAGGCTGCGAAGCCTGGCGGGCCTAAACATCGGTGTCCGCGAACTTGTACCCGGCACCCCACACGGTCAGGACGAAACGGGGATTGTCGGGATCGGGCTCGATCTTGCGGCGGATGCGCTTTACCAGCGTGTCCACGCTGCGTTCCGTCACGTGGCGATCGTCCTTCCACACGCGCTCGAGCAGCATCTCGCGCGAGAACACGAGGCCGCGGCGCGACGCCAGCAGGTGGAGCAGTTCGAATTCGAGCGACGTGAGATCGATGGTCCGGTCGTCGACACGAACCTGGCGCCGGCCCGGGTCGATCAGCAATCCCGCGACCGTCAGGGGCTCGATCCGCTCCTGCTCCTGCACGGCGCGCGAGGTGCCGGCGCGGCGCAGCAACGCCCGCACGCGAGCCACGAGTTCGCGGACGCCAAAGGGCTTTGTCAGGTAGTCGTCCGCGCCGCTCTCGAGCCCGAGCACCTTGTCCGACTCCTCGGA
>JAPKZP010000391.1 GCA_026393735.1 Acidobacteriota bacterium | reverse complement strand
TCCGGAACCCCGCGACACCGTCGTTGAGTTCGAGGTGCACGCCGTGCTTCACGAGGTAGCGCTCGACCAGGCGCGCCATCTCGGGGTCGAGCGGCGGCATCACCTGGTTCAGTTTCTCGACCAGCGTTACGTCGAGGCCGAGGTGCGCGAGGTTCTCCACCATCTCGAGGCCGATGAACCCGCCGCCGACCACGACGGCGCGCTTCGGCTTCGTCACGGTCTGGAACCCGGTGTACGAGTCCATGCCGGTCTTCGCTTCCTCGCCGCGATGGAGCCACTCGCGGATGACGCGAGCGTCCGGGACCGTTCTCACGGAAAAGATCCCCGGGAGATCGATCCCCGGAAGCGGTGGACGAATCGGAGCCGCTCCGGGGGACAGCACGAGCTTGTCGTACGACTCGGTGGTCACCTCGCCCGTCGCGAGGTTCTTCAGTTGGACGGTCTTGTCTTTCGGCGAGATGGCGGTGGCCTCGCACCGCGTTCTCACGTCGACGTTGAAGACCGCCCGGAACATCTGCTCGGTCGCCACCAGGAGGCTCGACTCCTCCGCAATCACGCCGCCGACGTGGTACGGCAGGCCGCAATTCGCGTACGACACGTACGGCCCGCGCTCCACCATGAGAATGTCCGCCTTCTCGTCCAGCCTGCGCAATCGCGCCGCGCACGACGCGCCGCCGGCCACTCCGCCCACAATGATGACTTTCATCGGTTGTCTCCCATTACGAATTCCGCTCCGTGGTCTCCCCGAACGAGTTCGACAGCAGTCAGCAGGTCCGTCGCAATATCACGCTTGAGTACGAACGCGTCGGCGCCGGCCGCCGTGGCCGCCGCGCGCACGCTCTGCTCGTCGTGAACGCTGAGCACAATGATCTTCAGACCCGGGCACCGCTCCCGCACCGCGCGCAACCATCCCAGGCCCCGTTCCCGCGCCAGGGACAAGTCGACGACCGCAACGTCCGGCAGGATCCGGCTGGCGGCATCAACCAGTGACGCCTCGTCGGCCACCATCACGACCGATCCGAAGGCCGTTTCGAGCAGCCCGCGCACGCCTTCCGTGAGGCCGTGGTGGCGATCGGCGAGCAGTACACAACTCAGCGGCATATCGGCCATTGGCAGGGTTCCTTCGGGGCAGGGTCGGCCGTTGAATCCGCAGGCAAATGACGGCACGGACAGCGTAGCCGCCCGGGCCGGGGCTGTGACCTCGGGAGAGTACGGGGCCGGTCGCAGGGAATCTACGGGGTCGCGGCCGGAATCAGATCCGGCAACTGGCGGAGGAACTGCGTGATTGGCAGCACGAGGATCGGGCCATCCTTGAGGGGGCGATCGCCGCCGTAGACACCGATCGCGCGGCGGACGACGCCGCGGGCATGGAGATCCTTCAATCCTGCGCCATCGGCCGGCCGCCAGCGCAGGGCTGCCTTCACCTCGATGCCGACCGTGGTGCGGGGCCCCGACCAGATGAAGTCGACTTCCACGCCTGCCGGCGTCCGGTAGTACGACAGCTCGCCGCCGGCCCCGGCATACGTCAGGTGAGCGCGCAGTTCGTGCAGCAGCCACGTCTCGAGCGCCGGTCCGCGCTCGGTGTCATGCAACGGGGCCCGCACACGACCGGCTGCCGCCCGCGCCACGCCAGGGTCGAACAGGTAGAACTTCGGGTGGCTGACCTCCCTCACCTTCAGCCTCGGCTGCCATGCCGGCAGCCAGTTGCCGATCAGGGTGTCGACCAGCACCTCGAAATAGCGCTGGACCGTCGGGCGCGCCACGTCGGCTTCCCGTGCGACGTTCGCGACGTTGACGACCTGGCCATTCAGCATCGCCGCGATCCGGAGGAATCTCGCGAAGGACGCGAGGTCCCTCGTCAAGGCCTCCTGTTGGATTTCCTCCCGCAGGTAGTTCGACGCGTAGGCCTCGAGGATGTCGGTCGCGGCCTCGGGTTCGCTTCGGACGGCCGGGAGCAGTCCCGTCGCGAGGACGTCGTCGATGTCCGCCGTTCCGCCCAACTCCTGCCACACCAGCGGGAAGAACGCCCGGTTCGCCGCCCGGCCCGCCAGCAGGTTGGCGTCGAGCCGCCTGAGCTTTCTGGCGCTCGAGCCGCAGAGGGCAAACCGCCACCGCCGGGGATGGGCGGCGACCAGCGCGTGCACCTCGTTCAACAATGCCGGCACGCGCTGGACCTCGTCGATGACGACCCACGTTCCGGAGGCAAGCGCTTCAACCTCGCGGCGGAACGCCGATGGGTCCGCGAGCAGCCGGACGTAGAGTTCGCTGTGGAGGAGATCGTACCAGGCGGCGCCCGGGAGCGCCTGCCGCAGCCACGTCGACTTGCCGGTCCCGCGCGGGCCGAACAGGAAGAACGATCGCGCCGGCAGGGCCATGCACCGTGTAAACACAGTGAGCATTATAACATGCGTTATTCACTATCAGATGACACTGCGTCCGGTGCCGCGAGGCAGGCGGCGCGAGCAGGCTGGGAGCCTACAGCTCGACGAGGCCGTGCTTGATGGCGAAGTGGACCAGTTCGGCATTGGTGTGCAGGCCGAGCGTCTCCATCATCTGGTACTTGTGGAACTCCACCGTGCGGGTCGAAATCTCCAGGCTCGACGCAATCTCCTTCGCCGATCGCCCCTCGGCCAGCAACTGGAGGACCTCACGCTGCCGAGGTGTGAGCGACACGACGGGATCACCGGCGCGCTCCGGCGCCGCCTTCATGGATTCGAGCACGTCGCCGGCCAGCTGCGGCGTGAGATAGGTCCTTCCGTCCAGCGCGGCGCGAATGGCGAGGACGAGTTCGGCCGGCGCCGAGTGCTTGAGCACGAAGCCCGACGCCCCCGCCTCGAGCGCGCGGCGCGCGAACGTCACGTCGCGGTGCATGGTGAGGAACACCACCGGCACCCTGTCCCCGCCCTGGCGCAGGTGCACCAGGGCGTCGATGCCGTTGAGATGCGGCATGGTGATGTCGGCGACGATGACGTCGGGCCTGAGCGTCGCGGCGGCGGCGATGAGCGCCCGCCCATCCTCCACCACGCCCACCAGATCGAATTCCGGCGCCAGCAGGCTCTTGAGCGCCTCCGCGACCAGCAGATGGTCGTCGCACAGCAGCACGCGCGGGCGATGTGCCGGGCTCACGGCTGGTCTCCCTCCACGGGGACCCAGGCGAGGATCGCCGTCCCCCTTCCTGGCGCGCTCTCGATGTCGAGCGTGCCGTTCACGAGCTGCACGCGTTCACGCATGCTGGCCAGGCCGAGCCTTCTCGCGTGGCTCGCCGCCACGGGGTCGAAACCGGCGCCGTCGTCACGGACGGCCAGAAACAGGCCGCCATCCATCTGCCGCAGGACGACGCTGGCGGTGCGGGCGCCTGAGTGGCGCACCACGTTGCTCAACGCTTCCTGGGCCACGCGGTACAGGCACAACGCGGCGTCCCGGCCGATGGCGTCGCCAATCGGCTGGAGATCCATCGAGATCGCGATGGGGCTCCGGCGGCCGCGCCGCTCGCACTCCGTTCGGAGCGCTTCGGGCAGGCCGAGCTCCTCCAGCACGGAAGGGTGCAGCTGGTACGCCAGCGAGTGGATGTCCTCGCTGAGGCGGACGAGTCCGTCGCGGACCGACGCCATCAGCTCGGCGTGCGCGCCGCCAGCGTCGGCCATCTCGGCGCGGCCGACGTCGATCGCCAGCACGGCGAGCCGTTGCGTCACGTCGTCGTGCAGCTCGCGCGCCAGCAGCGCGCGCTCTTCCTCCTGGGCGCGGATCAGGCGCCGGCTCAGGCTGCGCAACTCGTCTTCGGCGCGCCGCTCGTCGGTGACATCGCGGAGCACCCCGATCGTGCGGGTCGGCCGCCCATCCGCGCCTCGGCTGCGAACCCTTCCCTGGTGATGGATCCAGATCTCTCCCCGCGTCGGATTCAGGAAGCGGTACTCGACCGAGAAGGGATCCCGGATCCCCTCGTGCAGTTGGCGCCGCGCATCCATGACGCGGGCGTAGTCCGCCGGGTGCAGGTGGTCGATCCAGAACTTGAGCGGCTGGAGCCCCTCCCCCTGGTCGGATGGCACACCGCAGATATCCGCGAACCGATCGTCGACGTAGGCCGTTTCGCTGGCGAAGTCGACTTCGTAGTACGCGAGCCTCGCCAGCTCGGCGCCCGCCGACAATCGCGCCTCGCTCTCGCGGAGGCCGTCCTCGGCCCGCCGGCGCGCGCTGATGTCCTCGAGAACGGAAATGAAATGCCTGGGCTCGCCGGCAGGATCTCGCACGAGCGACACGGTCAGGTTCACCCACACGAGCGAGCGGTCCTTCCGGAAGTACCGCTTCTCCATCGAGTAGGTCCTGAGCTCGCCTGAGAGGACCTGGCGCACGAGGGTGAGGTCCGACGGCAGGTCATCGGGGTGCGTGAGGTCCTGGAACATCAACTGCAGCAGGTCCTCGCGCGGGTAGCCCACGATGGCGCAGAGCCGGTCGTTGACACGCAGCCAGCGACCGTCGATTCCGACCAGGGCAATCCCGACAGCCGCCTGGTCGAAAGTCGCCCGGCTGGATTCCTCGCTCGCGCGCAGGATCTGGTCGCTGCGCTTCCGCGCGAGGGCGTTGGCGAACACCTGCGCGACCAACTGGAGCCGCGCGACCAGCTCGTCAGACCACGTGCGCGGCGCCCGGATCATGTTGAACGCCAGTGCCCCGACGGCCGCTCCCCCCCCCACGGCGAGCGGGACGCACAGGTTCGAGATGATGCCGGTGCGGCGCGCGCTTTCGCGGTCGACAGCGGCCTCTTCCGGCAGGTCATCGAGCCTGGAGACGGCGACGATGCGGCCGGCCCGCATCTGCCGAATCGCCCAGGGGTAGGATTCCTGATTCAGCGGATCAAACGACGGCGAACCCTCCGGCTTCGGGTAGGCGTGCGTGGGGACGATGACGTCCGGGACCGTCGTTGACCATTGCCACAGCACCGCAAGGTCGACCTGGAGATGTTCGCACACACGGCGCAGGGCGTCTTCGATCTCGAGGTCCACGTCGGCAGGCGCCAGGTTGATGAACCTCGACGAGAGCTCCGCGAGTATCGTCTCGAACGCGAGACGGCTCACGTGGGGGTCGGCGGAAGGCGCTTCCTGATCGACCGAGGACATTCCGAGAGAGTATAGCTGCACTTCATTGGCCGCCGCCGCCAGCGCCGCACGATTCGGCGGCTCACGGCGCGTCTCCGCTCAGACGCGACCGCCGCCAGCGTTGGTACAGCGATCCTTTGAGGATCAGGGAGAAATCGGGTGGTGCCGCCGCTCGCGGATGCTTACGCCTTGCCGTGAACCGCCCTCCGCAGGCGTGGGATAATCGCCGCCATGTCCCTGCCGTCCCACAAGACCAAGATTGTCGCGACCATCGGCCCGGCCAGTGAATCGCCGGAGATGATCGAGCGGCTCATCCGTGCCGGGATGAACGTCGCGCGCCTCAATTTCTCCCACGGCGACTTCAGCGCGCACGCCGGGCGGATCGCGCGCATCCGGACCGCCGAAGCGGCGACCGGGCAACGGGTCGCCATCATGGCCGACCTGCCCGGGCCGAAGATGCGCGTGGGCAGGATCGATCCGGAACCTGTCGAGTTGCGTGCCGGCGACGCCTTCGCGCTGACGACCGAAGACATCGTGGGGTCGTCATCGCGCGTGTCCGCGTCGTTCGAGCGTCTTCCGCAGGTTGTGCGGCCCGGCGACGCCCTCTTCCTGAACGACGGCCTCGTGCAGTTGTGCGTGGAGCGGATCGACGGGCCCGACGTGCACTGTCGCGTGACGGTCGGTGGCGAATTGCGCTCGCGCAAGGGCTTGAATCTCCCGGGCATCGATCTCGGCATCCGCGCGTTCACGGATCACGACCGGGCCTGCCTTGCCTTTGCCCTCGAGCACGGCGTCGATGCCGTGAGCCAGTCGTTCGTGGAAACGGCGGAGGATGTGCACGCCGTGCGCGCCGCTGCGCACGAGCTTGGCGGCGACCCGTTCATCATCGCGAAGATCGAACGGGTGGGGGCGCTGGCGCACTACGACACCATCCTGAAGGCGTCCGACGGCATCATGGTGGCGAGAGGCGACCTGGGCGTGGAGGTGCCGATCGAGCGCATCGCCCTCACGCAGAAGGACCTGATCGCGCAGGCGAACCTGGCGGGCAAGCCCGTCATCACCGCCACGCAGATGCTCGAGTCGATGGTGTCGAGCCGGATTCCGACGCGAGCCGAAGCTACCGATGTGGCCAACGCCATCCTGGACGGGACCGACTGCGTGATGCTGTCGGCCGAGTCGGCCGTGGGGCGCTTCCCCGAGGAGGCCGTGGCGATGCTGGCGCGGATCGCGGCCGAGACCGAGCGCAATGGACGGCACGCGCGGGCCGGCGGCGTGCTCGACTTCTACCGCACCCATCGGCCGACGACGGCCGCGGAGGCGATTGCCACGGTGGTCGAGCACGCACTGGACACCGTGCCGTGCGACGCCGTGTTCGTGCCCACCCGGACAGGCACCACCGCGCGCATGCTGGCCCGTTTCAAGCCGACCGTGTGGGTGGTCAGCCTGAGCCGCCAGCGCCATGTATGCCAGGGCCTGGCGTTTTCGTACGGCGTGTGGCCGGTCGAACTGGACGCAGATCCTGACGGCTGGCGCGCGTTCGCGGGCGCCTGGATGCAGGCGAACGAAGTAACCGGGCAGTCAGCCATGCTCGTGGCCGGGCCGTCGAGCGCGCACCCCGAGGCGAATCACCGCATCGAGTTCATGCGGCTCGGCGGGTGACACTGTCGGCCGCGTCGCCCTTGACTTGCGGCCGGGATCGGCGCGACACTCGGAACTGGCAGGACGCCTAGGGGTGGCCTAACAAGAACGGCCTGAGATCACACCCTCGAACCTGAACCGGGTAGTACCGGCGTAGGGAAGGCGATCGGGAGCACGGGCTCCCCTTCGATTCGAGAACTCCCCAAAGCATCCTTTTCACTCGTCGGGCAGACGACCGCACGCACGAGAGGAGGGGTGGCACATGAACGGACGGCTCTTGATGCTCGCAGGGCTGAAGCCCTGCGCCACGACCCCGACTGTTCTGGAGCAGGACTTCAGTCCTGCTCTACGCATGAAGTTCTGCGCCGGGATTCTGTTGTTGCTGTGGCTGGTTGTCGGAGGCGCCGCGGTCTTCGCCCAGGCGCAGACATTCCCGGTCAGCGGCACGGTACGGACGTCAGCCGGCGCGCCCGTGGAAGGCGCCTCGATCAGCGTCGATCCAAGTCCGACAGTCGTCGCCCGCACCGACGGGCACGGCCGTTTCACGGTCGCGCTCGCGCCCGGCCCGCACGTCCTGCGCATCAACCATCCGTCCTGCGTCACAGGCACCACGGAGGTGAACGTCACCGGCGCAACGACCGGCGTGGCAATTGTCCTCGACGCGCTTGCGCGCTTCTCCGAGGATGTCACGGTGACCGCCGTCCGCGCAGACGCCGAGGCGCCGATGACGACGCGCGACATCAACCGGCGGGAGATCGAGACGCTGAACGCCGGGCAGGAGATGCCGTTCCTGCTGAAGCAGGTGCCCTCGATCACCCAGTACTCCGATTCCGGGTCGGCGACCGGCTATTCGACCATCTACCTGCGCGGCATTCCGCAGTCGCGCATGAACATCACGCTCGACGGCGTGCCGCTGAACGAGCCCGAGGACTCGGCGTTCTACTTCGCCAACTTCGGCGACTTCGCCAACGCCCTCGGCAGCCTCCAGGTGCAGCGCGGCGTCGGGACGTCGACAGTCGGAGCGGCCTCCTTCGTCGGGTCGATCAACTTCGCGAGCCTCGACTTCACGGATCGCCCGAAGGCCGACGTCCGGCTGGGCGGCGGAAGTTTCGGCACCCATCGCGTCAGCGCCGCGCTCAACTCGGGGCAATTGTCCGGAGGCCTGCGGCTCTACGGCCAAGCCGCGTTCCAGGACGCCGACGGGTTCCGCGAACATGCCGGGATGACGCAGAAGAGTCTCTACGTCGGGGCGTCGCGGGAGACGGGCGCGTCGTTCTTCAAGGTGTTCGGCTTCGCGGGACACGAACAGAGCCAGCTGTCCTACCTCGCCGCCGACGAAGCCACGCTCGACCAGGATCTTCGATCGAACCCGATGAGCCCGGACGAGCGGGACAGATTCACCCAGCGCTTTCTCACGGTCCAGTACCACCGGGCGATCACCCCGGCGTCGGAGTTCGCGGTGCAGGGGTACTACAACAGTGCCGGTGGCTGGTACCGCATCGAGGACGTCATGCAGGGCCTGCTGCAGTACGGCCTCGACTGGCAGAACATCGGTGTCACGGCCAGCTACCACGTGGCCACGCACGCGGTCGATTTCACGTGGGGCGGCCACGCGAACGACTTCGGCAGCCACCACGCGCGCGACATCGTGGACGGCGCGCACCAGTACACGAACCGCGGCTTCAAGAACGAGGTGAGCAGCTTCGCCAAGATCGGGCACACGGCCGGCAGGTGGCATCACTACGGCGACGTGCAGGTCCGCTGGGCGCGCTTCCGCTACGACGGCGACCTCGATCTCGGGTCGGTCAGCTGGACGTTCGTCAATCCGAAGGTCGGCACGCGCTTCGCTCTGAACCATGGACTGAGCCTGTATGGATCCATCGGGCAAGCGCAACGCGAGCCCGGGCGAAGCGACATGCTCCAGGGCGAGGACAACCCGACGGTGGTCTACGATCTGCGCGCCGTGAAGCCGGAACGGGTGGTCAACGTCGAAACGGGCCTCGATCTCACGAGGCCGGGTCTGTCGGTCCGGGCCAACGCCTTTTTCATGGAGTTCCAGGACGAGATCGCCCAGACCGGAGAGCTGTCCGAGACGTACCTGCCGCTGCGCCGCAACGTGGATCGGAGTTTCCGGCGCGGCATGGAGCTGGATCTCACGTGGCGCCCGTCGCCCGCGGTAACGTTGCGCCACTCGGCGACGTACTCCTACAGCCGCATTAGGAGCTGGACGCAGTTCTACGATGTGTACGATGCAGCCGGCAACTGGATCGATTCGACCAGCCGTACGCGCGCGAACGTGGCGCCGCTGCTGACTCCGTCGGTCCTCCTGAACGTCGCGGCGGACTACACACCAGCCCCGTGGGTGACGCTGGGCGCCGCGGGCCGCTATGTCGGCGAGGTGCACCTCGACAACACGGGCAGCGCGACGTTCACGGCGCCGGGCTTCTTTGGCCTCGATGCGGACGCGTCCGTCGATCTCTCGCGCGCGCTGCGGTTCGCGGCGGCGGCAGCGCCCAGGCTTCGGATCCAGGCGACCAATCTGCTCGACAACCGGCGCATGTTCCCGTCCGGCTACAGCTACCGGTACTTCACGCAGACCGGGGCCGGCGGGCTCGATCCGGCGGGCTCGCGCTACTTCTATCCGCTTGCCACCCGGAGCGTGTTCGTCATGCTGGACCTGAAGTTCTAGATCGACGCGCGCGGGGCCAACCCGGGGTAGACTGCAGGCAGGGCCTACTCCTGTGGAACAGTTCGTCGATCTTGCGATCCCGGTCATCACGTTTGCGCTGCTGACGGCTGTCGGCCTCGATCTGACGCTCGAGGATTTTGCCCGCGTGCGCCGAAGCCCG
>JAPKZP010000818.1 GCA_026393735.1 Acidobacteriota bacterium | reverse complement strand
TGGCAGAACTCGTACGGGTAGTCCGCGTCGGTCCGGCTCGTCTCTTCGAGCTGCAGCAGGGTGAGGCCCGCGCTGACATCGAGCAGTGAAGCGTCGCGTTCGCCGGCGAGGGTCGCGTCCCGGATCTGCTGGAAAAGCTCTGACGGCCCAGGCTCCCCGGCGCGGGTAGGTTATGCGCTCTGCTCCTCCGTCTGCGGCACTGTTCGGGCGGCGACGAGGACGGCGATCGCGTGACGATCCGGGAGCGTGAGGCCGAGGCCGTGCGCTCCCGCGATGACGAGGTCCATGACGGCCCAGGCCATCGTCAGGCAGCTGGTCTCGCCCGGGAAGCGCCCGATCACCTTGGTGCGCCTCCGGACTTCCTCCAGGGACCGTTCCAGCAGGTTGGTCGAACGCAGCCTCTTCTTGAGCCGGAGCGGGTAGGCGAGATGGACCGTGAGTGCCGGAAGATCGTCGGCGAGACACGCCGCAGCCGAGGGGAAGTCGCCTGCGAGCTCGCCCACGAGGACCCGCAGCCCGTGCTCGGCCTCCGCTGGGCTCATCGCGGCGTCGAGCGCCTCCCAGTAGGCCGCCCGCACCCGGGCATGGAGACCTGGCCGATCCGGCAGCTTGGCGAGCACGTTCCGGAGCCTGTGCACTCCGCATCGACCCCGGTCGGCGTCGGGCCACAGCTCTTCGACCGCCCGGATGAGACCGGGTGCCCCGTCGGTGACGACGAGGAGCGGGCTCCGCAGACCGCGCCGGGCGAGACCTCGCCCCAGATCGAGCCAGTCCTCGGTCCGCTCGCGAGCGCCGAGGCAGACGTCGAGCAGGGCCCGCGCGCCCTCGGTCGTGAAGCCCCAGGCGACGAGCACGCCCTCCTTGGGGCCCTCGGGCCGAACCGGCAGGTAGATGGCGTCCATGAACAGCGCGAGGAGACGGACCTCGCCGAGGCTCCGGGCCCGGAAGGCTGAGGTAGCGATCCCGCAGCTCGCGGCACACGGTGCTCACCGCCGTCCGGCTGATGGCCCCGAGCCCTGCCTCCCGGGCGAGGCTCTCGATGTCGCGGTCCGAGAGGCCCCGGACGTACGCCCCGATGACGAGAGCCTCGAGGGGTCGGGTCTGCGATGATCGAGCGGGTGTCGGGGATGACCGAGGAGACGAAGCGCGTCAGGGTGTCCCGGACCTGGGGCATGTTGACCGTGATCTCGCCCTCGGCAGTCTGGACCCGGCGTGGCCGATGGCCGTTGCGCGAGCCCGCGGCATCGGGCGTCCGCTCGTAGCGGGCCCGGCGCAGGAACGCGGCCACCTCGTCCTCGACCGCGCGCTGGAGGACGAGCTGGGCACCCAGGCGGCCAAGGGTGCTGAGGGCATCGGGGTCGGCGAGGCCGCCGGTCAGGACCGCTTCGCTCGCGGCCTCAATCTGGACGCTGGGGGCTATCCTCTGTTCCACGGCGTGGTCTCCTGATGCGGGTTTGCAAGGTCCGCTTCGGAGCCTACGCCGTCTTCACTTTTCCAGCGGTCTCAGGACGCCACCCACTTCATCGACCTGTGCCGGATGCTCCACGCTGGGCTCGCAGCCGCCTGCGTCGGCTGAGCACAGGGATGAACGGCCCTCGACAAGCGTGAGACGCCGCCGTAGTGTCAGATTGGACCGGGCACCCGCGCGTCCCCCAGGTGCCTCTCTCCTCGGACGAGGGAAGGAGTTCGGCGATGGGCGTATTCGAGCACCTGGAGACCAACCCCCACGGCGCCGCCGAGGGCCGTCCGGGGACCTGGGTCCGCCCCGGGGTGTTCCTGAGCAAGGTCGCGAACCCGATCATGGTCTCCCTCGGCCGGACGGCAGTCCTCTTCGTGCGGGGGCGGAAGAGCGGGAAGCTCCTCAAGGTGCCGATGGATCCGCCCTTCGAGTGGAACGGGACCCGCTACCTCGTCTCGCCCCGCGGCGAGACGCACTGGGCGCGGAACCTGCGCACGGCCGGTGAGGCGGACCTGCGCACGCGTCGTGGGCTCGAGCACGTCCGCGCGGTCGAGCTCCACGGCGCGGAGCGCGACGCGGTCGTCAAGACCTACGCGAGCACGATCACCTGTCACTGCCAACGCTACATGAAGCAACTGCCCGACCCGGCCGACCACCCCGTCTTCCGGATCGAGCCGACCGCCACCTGAGGCGATACGGAAGACGCGAACGGATGCCGACCGCGACGCACGTCATCGTCACGGCGAACGTGCCTGCGGCGCACGATG
>JAPKZP010000631.1 GCA_026393735.1 Acidobacteriota bacterium | reverse complement strand
TCCAGCACGACCGCGAGATAGAGGTGGGCTTCGGCGTAGGTGGGATTGAGAGCCAGCGCCTGCACGTAGTACGCCTCGGCCTCCTCGTAGCGGCCAAGGTCGTGATGGATGTTGCCGAGGTTGAAATGGCCCTCGAACACATCCGGCTCCAGCGAAATCGCCAGCTCGTAGAGGGCCAGCGCCTCGATGCGCAGGTCGCGCGCGTAGTGGATGTTCGCCAGGTTGATGAGCGCGGGGACCAGCCGCGGCTCGATTTCGAGCGCCTGCCGATATGCCTCTGCGGCCTTCTGCTGCGTCTCTTCCGACCCGTCGTCGAGGCTGGACGCGAGCACGAAGTACTGCTCGGCCAGCGAGTCGTCGGACGGCGATGACACGCCGGCCTGCTTCAAGACGTGGCCCGCGCGCGTCCTGCCCGCCGGCGCAGATCCGCTCGACTCCAGCTGGCGGAGCGCAATCACCTTGGCCGGTTGCGTGTCGACGCGGAAGTCGAGGGCGAGTTGCCCCGCGCGAGCGGCCAGCAGCGACCGCAGCACGGCCTTGAAACGCGCGCCCCGCTGCAGCTCTCCATGAACCTGGCGGATGACGACCAGGTCTGAGAACGTGATCTGGCGCTCGCCATCCACGATCGTGGACGCTGCGATCAGGCCGCACTTCTGCAGTGTCCGCAGGTGATCGTCGCGAACGGCCGGATAGAGCGCCAGCACATCGGTCAGCCGATGCGCCGGCTGTCGACTGTCTTCCGAACCTGCGGCGTCGAGTGGCTTCGCGACCATCACGGTCTGTGGGTGTCCTTCTCAGTTCACCGGCTTGAGCGGAATGATCGACGGCGACGTGAAACTCTGGATGGAGACCTGCGCCGCCGTGCGTTGTGCCACGGCCATGAACGCCTTCGCCGCTGGAGACGTGGAATCCGTGAGCATGATGGGACGGCCCGTGTCGCCACCCTCGCGCAGCGGCTCGGAGATCGGGATGCTTCCCAGGAACGGGACCCCCAGCTCCTCCGCCAGCCGCTGACCGCCTCCGCGACCGAAGATGTCGCTCTCGTGCTGGCACGACGGGCACGTGAAGTAGCTCATGTTCTCGACGAGCCCGATCACCGGGATGTTGAGCTTCTGGTACATCGCCGCCGCGCGCCGGGTGTCAGACAGAGCCACCTGCTGGGGCGTCGTGACGAGGATCGCGCCAGCCACGTGCACCGTCTGGCTCAGGCTGAGCGCCACGTCCCCGGTGCCGGGCGGCAGGTCCACCACGAGATAGTCGATGTCCTTCCACCGGACGTCCATGAAGAACTGCTTGATCACGCCGTGCAGCATCGGCCCCCGCCAGATCACCGGCGCGTCGTCGGACGTCAGGAAGCCCATGGACACGACCTGGAGGTCGTACTTCTCCGGCGGCACGATCTTCTCGCCGTCGGTCCCGAGCTGGCCCTTGATGCCGAGCATGATCGGGACGTTCGGCCCGTAGATGTCGGCGTCGATGATGCCGACGCGGCCGCCGGTCCGCGCGAGGGCGAGCGCGAGGTTGACCGCAACAGTGGTCTTCCCGACACCGCCTTTGCCCGCGCCGACCGCGATGATGTTCTTTACGCCGGGCACGGACGCCCTGTTGAGGTCGGGTGAGACGGCCTGGCGCACCTGCGCTGTCATCGTCACGGCGACATCGGTCACGCCGGGGATCTGCATGACAGCGGCCCGCGCCTGCTCCTTCATCTGCTCCTTGACGGGGCACGCCGGCGTGGTGAGCTCCACGGTGAATGACACGCGCCCGCCGTCGATCGTGACGTCCTTCACGAAACCCAGCTTGACGATGTCCTTGTGGAGATCGGGATCTTTGACGGCGGCGAGCGCCTTGAGAATCTGTGCCTGTTCGAGTGCCATATCCTTCCAGCTTATCAAAAAGGGGCCTGGCACCTTTTCCCAAGCCGTGGGTTACTGCCACGAGTAGCCGGGGCTGGTCGTGAGGCGGGCGTCGTCGACGGGCATGCCCACGGTGAAATGGTAGAGACTCTGGAACCGGTGATCCGAGATGCCGAGCGTCTCGTGGACGCCATCGTCGAAGAAGCAACCGATGCCGGTGCCCCGCGCGGCGGCGGCCTCGGCCTCGAGGTAGAGCGCCTGGCCGATCACCCCCGCTTCCCAGTAAAGGTTCCGGTAGAACGATGCGCCGCGCTCCTCGAGCGAGCGGTCGAAGTCCGCCAGCATCCCGAGGCTGAAGAAGCCGTCGGCCGCGATGTCCTGACCGCAGCTCAACTGGCGGGCAATCCGGCGGCAGTCCACCGGCGCCAGCAGGTACAGCGGGAGATCTTCGGGCACGCCTGCCGGACGAATCCATCCGAAGTCGCGATGCAGCGACGCCTGAAGCCGTGTCAGGGCCCCGGGCGTACGAACCAGGACGTAGATGCCAGGTTCGAGTCCATTCACGCGGTGAACGAACAGCGCGAGATGGACGCACGGATCCCAGTCCAGGGCGTCGAACGGCGGTCCGGACTCGGGCATCAGTCGCCGCAAGATGAAGACAAACCGATCACGGTCCAGTGACGACCGGCCGTCCATGGCTTGTGCGCTGCGGCGCTGCAGGATCAGCGAGGTCGCCCCGCCGGGCTTGTTCGGGCCGCCCGTACCGGTAGACACTGGCCGAACCTCCACACTCGGTGTCAAGGGCACCGAGGCGCAGCGAATCGGCGCCGATGTGGTGCTCCCTGTGTGCCGGCTGGCTTCTGCTACCGCATCGATCCGGTCCCACTGAACGTGGCCGGGGCTCAGGCGATTCGCCCGACCCGTCCACGCGCCCGCCAGCACCGCGTCCCGCAATCCACCGCGCGGCGCCCCCTTGAAAGCGACCGGCGACACGACGGCCAGGCACGCCGGCTCTTCGCGCTCGGCGTCCGCGAAGTCGGCATCGCGATCGAGGCCGAGGAGCGTGGACATGGCTTAAGACGACCATCCGCCGACCAGGCGGAACTCCCACCCCATCAGCGCGGCGGCCATCCGCATCGCGGCGACAGCGTGGCCGATATCGTGTTGGCAATAGCGGAAGGCGCGCTCGCCGTACTTCCAGGCTTCTCGCCAGTGAATCGACGTCAGGCCGGCGAGAAACGCGCCGTCGGGCAAGGCGGCCATCGCGGTGGTCCAGGACGCATCGTCGAACGCGCAGCGCTCGTCCAGCGCATGATCATCCGGCGCGTAGTGATAGACGCCGGGCCGCGGCCCGGCCACGCCCCCACCCAGTACCACGTAGCCTTCTGTCGGATGCAGATTGCCGCTCGATGGATTCACGCGCAGGGCCCAGCGCGACGGGCCTGCCTGCTTCCAGGCCGAGAGCCCCAGACTGTAGCGAAGGAACGTCGAGACGGCCGGCAAGCCGGGGTCGACGCGCGGCTGCTCCGGGCGGCAGAACAGGTCGTCGTATCCGACCCGCGCCCACGCGCCGGCGCGGACGGCGAGCAGCGGGTCCGCCAGGTCGACGCGCCGCGCGCCATCGAATGCGCGGAACGGGTTGGGCTGCGTCGCCCAGTCGAGGTACCCGAGCGATCGCGCGAACCGGTTGAACTGATGCTTCGTCTGGTCGTGATACTCGCGAACGATGGCGAGCGTGTCGCGGGTCGGCAATGCCGAGGCCTACGCGGTCTGCTCGAGGTCCGCGAGGCGACGGTCGATTTCCGCCATCGCCGACGTCAGTTGCTGGCGACGAGCCTCGTGCGTCATCACCGAGAACTGCCGCTGCATCTCGGTCTTCGCCAGGCGCAGCGACTCGAGCACGCGCGCCTTTTCCGGATCGATGCGCGGGCCGGCCACCCTCGCCCGGCGGCGATCCTCTTCCATCTCTTCCATGCGTTCGGCCAGGCGCGACGTCGCGTCGACCAATCCTTCGCCGCTATCCGACATGCGTTCCTCGCGGAGTGATGTTCATGGGTACCTGCTTCCAATTATATCGGCACGGAACGTGAATACGACAGAACAAAGGGCTGGGTTATAGTGGGCCCACCGGGCGCGGGGTCCGCCCGGCCAGGGCCCCGTGCATCCCGGGAGCAGCACGCTCTCGCTACAGCCTGTCATTATGTTCGAACGCCCGGTCACACTCCGCATCCTCGCCGCCAGTCTTGTGCTGTCGACCGGCCTGCTGCTCGTTGGCTGGTACGACTACGCGAGTACGCGCCGCGAGTTGCTCACGCTGCTGATCGACCAGGCGGCGTCCCTCAGACAGACGGTTGCTGCCGCGGCTCGATCCGGCGAGGCCGCAACCACGCAGGTGCAGACGGTGCTGCAGGCGCGTCTGCTCGACAATGCCCGCCTCATCAGGGAGCTGGACAAGCGGAGCGGACTCTCGCCGTCACTGCTCGACGAGATCGCGCGCACCAACCAGTTGTTCCGCGTGACGATCTTTGCGGCCAACGGCCAATGGGAGCTCACAAGCGGAAGCGGTGGCCCGCCGGCCGGCGCGGGGCGGGGGTTCGGCCCGGGCCTCGCAGGCGGCCCGG
>JAPKZP010000512.1 GCA_026393735.1 Acidobacteriota bacterium | reverse complement strand
TCTCGTTCGGCCTGCCTCACGTGGAAGCCAGGCCCGACGAATCGGTGGCCATCGACCACGCCATTCGAATCCTGCAGGGTGACTTCAACCCGCACTTCTTCCATTGGCCCTCATTGCATCTGTACGTCCTGGCGCTGATCTATGGTGCCGACGCGTTCGTGCGCACGCTGGCCGGCGCGGGCGCAGACGCCGTGTCGTTCACGCACTACGCCCTCCTCGGCCGCGGATACGTCGCCCTCGCCGGCGTTCTGACGATTCCGGTGCTCTTCCGGATGACGCGTCGGGTGGCCGGATCGTCTGCGGCACTTGTGGCCGCGGCGTTTCTGGCGGTCGCGCCGCTTCACGTCCGGGACTCCCACTTCGCCATGACCGACGTCACGATGACGCTGCTCGTGACGTCGGCCCTGTGGCTGATCGTCGAAGCTGCGTGCCGGCTTGAATCGGCAGACGCTGCCGTGGAGGGCGCAGGATGGCCTGGCCTGCGCCGCACGATGGGGCTGGCCGGCATCGCCGCGGGCCTGGCCGCTTCGACGAAGTACAACGCGGCGGCCGTGATCGTGCCCGCAGCCCTGGTGCAGTTGTGCCTGGCGCGCCGAGCCGTACCGCGGTGGCGGCTGGGCGTCTGGATGCCAGGCGTCCTGTTCGCGGCGTGCTTCGCAGCCGGTTTTCTCGTGGCCACACCGTTCGCGGTGCTCGATGCCGACCGCTTCCGGACGGACCTGATCTTCGACGTCACCCACCTGTCCGCCGGGCACGGACCCGCGCTGGGACGAGGCTGGGCCCGCCACTTCTGGTTCTCGTTGCCGACGGGATTGGGTGTGCCGCTGTTCGCCGCCGCCTGTGCGGGGGTGGTCGTGGCCGTCCGCCGCAAAGGGTGCGCCGCCTGGGTGATCCTCGCGTTCGCGGCGGCGTTCTACGGGTCGATCGGGAGCGGCTTCACCGTCTTCGCACGGTACGTCCTGCCGCTCGTGCCTGTCGGCTGCCTGCTGGCCGCGCTCGTCGTCGAGGCGTTGAGCCGCGCGGCAGCCGCCCGTCTCCGCCGGCCGCCGGCACGCGTGCTGCTCGTCCTCGCGGCGCTCGTGGCGGCGCCGTCCCTCGTCAACAGCGTCTGGCTGGACGTGTTGCTCTCGCGCACCGACACGCGCGTGCTCGCGGCGCGCTGGCTCACGGCAGAGCTTCCGCCGGACAGCACCGTGTACGAGAGCGGCCGGGAGTACGTGCAGGTGGCGATCAGGTCGCCGCGCCTGCACCGGTGGTACTACGATCCCGACACCGCGCACTTCGTCGGGGCTACGGCCGACATGCTGCCGCAGTGGCTGGTGCTTCACCGATCACCCCTGGCCGCGTACACGCCCATCCCCGCGTCCGTCGACGCGCTGGCGCGCGAACGCTACCGCCTGGTGCAGGTCTTTGCCGCCACAAACGACGGAGCGCGCGCGGCGGACTACGATCAGCAGGATGCGTTCTTCCTTCCGCTCCGCGGGTTCGATCGAGTCATGCGCCCGGGAACCACGATCTCGGTGTACACGCGGCTGCGCCCCATCCCTTAGCCCCAGAGCTCACTTCTGTTGGTTGTAGAGCAGGCCTTGAGGCCTGCTGGACGCCCCGTGCGCCCGTCACGAATTTGCCGTTTGACGGAACCGTGGTGACATCCCAGCCGTCGCTGAACGATAATCGTCTGAATGGTGTGTCGGGACTGGAGGCGGGAATGCAGGGGTTGTGGCGGTCGCTGATCTGTGCGGCCGCGCTGGCGGCTACGGTGGGAGTTGGCGTGGCGACGGCGCAGACCGTGGTCGTCAGGAACGCGCCCGCCGGGGCGACTATCGAACTCGTCCTGAACGGGACGTCCGTGGCGACCGCGGCGGCGGACTCGGCCGGGGAAGCCCGGCTGACGGTCCAGCCCCAGGCGGGCGCGGCTGCCGCCGACAGGGACGTGCGCATGCTCGTCGACCGCTGCGGGACCACGTTCCGGATTGTGATCGTCGAGCGCGGGTTCGACACGCCGGCCATTCCAAGTGCGTGTGACCGGCGGGAGGTCACCGGGCTGTACCTGATGCGCCCGATCACCAACTTCGTCGTGGACGTCGCCCCGTCCACGCCCGATCTCTGGCTCCGTCAGGGGGAGGTGCCCAACGAGTGGATGACCAGCGAGCGAGCACCCGACTCCGGGAGCGGGTCCAGGAGGCGGTCCTTCAGTCCGGTGAACACGGGGATCGAGCTGTTCGGCGGCCCGACCTTCATCGATTTCAGCCACTATGCGGCCCGAGCGTGCGGCAGCAGCGTGCCGGCGTGCACGAGTGACGCGTACAGGCTCGGCCCGACCATCGGCGGAACGTACTGGCTCCGGCCGTTCATGGGATTCGAAGGCAGCTACGTGAAGGGCGGGCAGACGACCGTGGCCGGCAGCGGATCCGACTTCCGGTTCACGAGTTCGCTGGACTTCTCGGTCGTCAACATCGTGGGCAAGGTGGGCCTGCCGGTGGGGCTCGTGCGGTTCTACGGACAGGGGGGCACCACGTACCACAACGCCACGCTGACCGAATACCAGGTCGTCGACGACAAGGCGATCACGGTCGACGGCGTCACGCTGACGATTCCCGGCGGGACCCACACGCTTGTCGGGGAGACATCCGGCTGGGGCTGGACGTTCGGCGGCGGTGCGGAAATGTGGCTCGCCGGCCCGATGGCCGTCTACGCCGAGGCCGGGATGTCGTGGCTGAGGGGTGAAGGGCAGACCACCGGTTCATCGGCTCTGGATGACCGGATCAAGTACATCGGGTTTGGTCTGCGGTACCATCCCGGCCGCCGCTGAGGCCCTACTTCACCTCGAGCAGTTCGACTTCGAACACCAGGGAGCTGTTCGGCGGGATCGTAGACGTCCGGGTGTTGCCGTAGCCCATGTCCGGCGGAATGATGAGCCGGCGCAGCCCGCCCACCTTCATGCCCAGGATGCCCTGATCGAATCCTTCGATGACCTGTCCCGCGCCCAACGTGAAGCCCAGCGGACCGCGGCCGACGGACGAGTCGAACTGCACGCCCTTCATGTCGCCCTTCGAGGCGTCGTAGAGCCAGCCAACGTAGTTGACGGCGACCACACTGCCGCTGACAGCCTCGGCACCGCTTCCCAACCGCAATTCGGTCTTGGTGAACGATGGGCTGCCGGTCGGGTTGGCGGGGAGGTCGCCGCAGCCGGCCATCAGCGCCGGCAACACCGCAACCATGACGAATCCGAGCGTCGACCGAAACACAGACACCACGTACACTCCTGGAAGAAAAGGCGCGGACCAGAGCCAATTATGGCACGAACCGCGCATGGTACGATACGTGGGTTCCGGCCTGATCCCTGGAGGATCCAGGCGACGTCTCGCGCTCGCGCTCATCGCGTGCGGCGTCGTGACCGGTCCGGCGCCGGCCCAACCGAAGTCGGCCAGGCAGCCGCCGCCAGTTCCCCTGGGAGGAACCGGATGACCGCCGAGGCCGGACTCTGCCAGCCACTCGCTGGTCCTCGGCTGACGCCGGTGAGGCCGGAGGTCGGAAGACCGACAGGAGGCATATGCGAAGCGGCATGCGTGGGGTGCTCGTCGCGTGCGCCATGCTAGCGCAGGTCGTCCCGCTCCATGCGCAGATTGTGCCCCCGTACCAGCCGACGCGCGGCCAGGACGGCAAGGACGTCGTCTGGTGCCCGACGCCGCCGGCACTGGTCGAGGCCATGCTCGAGAAGGCGTCTGTAGGACCCGGCGACCTCCTGTTCGATCTCGGTTCGGGCGATGGGCGCATTGTCATCGCCGCGGCCCGGCGCGGCGCGCGTGCCATCGGGATCGAATACACCCCCGACCTGGTGACACTCTCCCGACACCTTGCGGAGGAGGCGGGGTTGGATGAGTCGACGTCATTTCTCCAGGCGGACCTGTTCGAGGCCGATTTCAGTCGGGCCACGGTACTCACGATGTATCTGATGACGGATCTCAACCTGCGGTTGCGCCCGAAGATCCTCCGGATGCGGCCCGGCACGCGCGTCGTTTCCAACAGCTTCCGGATGAACGACTGGGAGCCCGACTGGGTTGTCACAGCGGACAGTCGCACGGCCTACGGATGGATCGTGCCGGCGAGAGTGGCAGGCACGTGGACGTGGCACGAGGAGGCCGGCGACGCGCAGCTCACGCTCGGTCAGCGGTTTCAGAGGATCTCGGGCACCCTGCGGGTCGGAGGCCGGAAGCTGGCCCTTCGAAGGGCCATGCTGACCGGGGACCAACTTGATTTCACAGTCGGGTCGGGCGCGTCGTCCGCCGTCGTATATTCGGGCCGCGTCGACGGGCCGACCATCACGGGCCTGGTGATGCGCCTTGGGGGGATCCCCACGGACTGGGTCGCAACCCTCACGACAACCGGGGCGCGCTGAGGCTCGTATCGACCACCGAGATCACGGTCTCCATCGCATCGTCGCAGTACAGCAGGGCATCACGCCGAAGGTCCCGAACGACATCGCGCAGGGCCGGGTCGGCGCACCGGAACCCTTCGGCCGCGAGGGCCTGGCGGAGGGCATCGAAGCTGACAACGCGGTCGTTCGCGGCGCGGAGCACCAACGCGTGGCTGTCGTCGAGGGAGAACTCCTTGACGACCGTACCCTCGAACAACTCGTGGAGTCCGCAGCCTGCGGCTGACGGAACCCAGCGATACTCGCGACGGGTTTGCCGGTAGCTGTCCATGCGGGCCCTGAACTGATCCCACAGGTCCTGGTGGCGGACCGGCCGCACGAACGATCCCAGATGGAGACGGTCGCCGCATTCGCGGATTCGCGCTGGCAGACAGTGGAAGAACGAGAACACGTCGTCCAGATCCCATGCCGTTCGTTCCTCCGCTGACAGCGCCGAGGCGAATGGCGCGCCGGCACTCAGACGCATCGGCGAGATCCAGAGGCTGCCGCGAAGCCCGGGCGGATAGAACCGCAGGAAGTGGAGGTTGGCGGCGCTCTCGAGCACGTCTGCCCGCGTCTCGCCCGGGATATCCTGCAGGACGTTGCAGACCACTCTGATCCTGTACTTGTCCGCGAATTTCAGGAAGTGGACGTTGTGGGCGAAGCGGTGGGCCTTGTGCATCTTGCCGAGCAGTTCGTCGGTCAGCGCTTCGAATCCCACCAGCAGACAGTCGAACCCGGCGCACGCCATTCGCTCCATGTCGGCGGCGTCCAGGCGCATCGGCGACACGTCGGCCGACAGGTCCACCCGGATGCCCTCGCGCTGCCGCATCGCCGCGAGCTGGTCGAGCAGATCGATGAACTGCGCCCGGTCCGGCCGCACACAGTCCTGATCCGCGACGTGCACGCGCTTGACGTCGAAGCGCGTGGCCAGCTGGCGCAGCTCGTTCACCACCAGCCGTGGCGCCTTCGCGCGGTAGGGCAGGTTCTGATGAAGGCTGCAGAAACGGCAACCGGCCCACGGGCAGCCCCGCGCCGTGTTCAGCGAAATCTGGATGCCTGCCGGCGGCTCCGCGGGCGGCATTTTCGACACCGCGCCGAAATAGTCCGTGTAGTCGTCTTCTCCGAGCGGGTCTAGGTCACGAGCTGACGCCGTGGTGGCGACGATGGCGGCCCCATGGCGGTACAAGAGCCGTGGCACCGCGTTCCAGTCGGGATCGGGTCGCTCGACCTGGCGCACGAGGGCCAGCAAGGGCTGCTCGCCTTCGCCCCAGATCGCGAACCGGGCCGACGGGCACGCCGCCATCAGCGTGCGCGCCTCCGCTTCCGACGGCAGCCCGCCGAGGACGACCGGCAGATCCGGCCGGCAGCGCATGGCGATTTCGGTGAGCAGCAGACCTGGCACCCACTGTCCGCTCTTGCACGAAATCCCCCAGAGGAGCACGTCCTCGAGTTCCATCCGCTGGATCTCCGCAGCCATGATCGCGAGCAGGTCGTGGCGCACATCGTCGACGAGCGCGTGGAGGCATAACGGGTCCTGCACCGCCGCGTCGGGGATGAGGGAGGCCAGATAGTGATGGATGGCTGTGGCGGACTCCCGGTTCGCCGGCGTATGTTCCCGTCGGAGCAGCTCCAGCAGAAACGGACTGAGGTAGAAGAGCAGTTCGCGCGATTCAAACGAGGATTCCAGGTGGGTGAACAGGTCCGCCCGGTATCGGGAGAGCCGCGCGAAGGCTCCCCGCATCAGCAGGTTCCAGTAGATGGTGCACGATGGCACGCGGTGGCGTGCCAGGAACCCTTTGAGTATGGGATACGCAATGTCCGGATCGTGGGGGCGAATCGGGGGAAGCTGGTGAAAGAGGACCTGCGGCCGTTTCATCGTGCACCCTTCCGGAAAGCCACATGTCGAGCGAGGCTAGTCTGCGGGACGCGCCAGCCGCTTGTCAAAGACGGACTGGCTGGACACGCCGTTGACCCCGTGGTCGCGCGGGCCTAGAATGGGCTCGTTGGTGGGGCCCCCGCGCGTGTTACTCCCTCTCGGTGATCTTGCGAGCAATGGGAGACGACATGGCTACAGACAGGACGCTCGGACGCAGGGAACTCATCACCAAGCTGCTGGCCGGTGGGCTGGCGGCTGGCACGTTCGCCCTCTCAGGCGTCAAGGTCGCCTGGGCGAACTCGCAAACTGCGCAGTCGGATGTCCTGACGGAGGACGTCACGACGATCGGCGAATTGCCGAAGGCCCGGACCTGCGCGCAGTACAACACGAAGCGCTTCGAGTGCACCAAGTACCGCGCGTACAAGAACGTCACGACGGCGTGCAAGGCGCGTTACAGCGCCAGGTGCGGCACGTTCACGTGCCATTGATCAGGCGGCGCGGCTCACGAACTGACGCGCAGTAGACGGCGAGCCCGCGGGTGTGGGCGCCACGCCGGAGGTGTATGCTGAAGCGGTCCGCCTACACCCTGCTCTTTCCGTCGTTCGAGGATTCCGCGATCATCTTCAACTCGGCCAGTGGCCGGCTGTGCCGGCTCAGTGCCCGCGCGCACGAACTCGGCCGCGGCATCCTCTGGCGACCGAACTTCCCTTACCGCGATGCGGACCGTGTGCGGCTTCGGGAGGAGTTCGTAGAGAAGGGCTTCCTCGTCGATTCCGGCCGCGACGAACTGAGGGAGTTGCGCGCTTCCTACCAGCGCGCGCGCGCCGACCGCTCCGCGTGTGCGCTGACGCTGGCGCCGACGCGCGCGTGCAACCTGGAGTGCGTCTATTGCTACGAGGGCCGCCACGAACCCGAGACGTGGTCGGCTGCCGACGAGGACGCGGTCGTTGCGTTCGCCGCGCGCGAACTGGCCGCCGGCGCAGCGCTGTCGGTCACCTGGTACGGCGGTGAACCGCTGCTGGCCCTGCCGATTGTGCTGCGGATGTCGGGCAGGCTGCGGGACCTGGCCGTCTCGCGACGAGCCACGTGGTCGTGCGACATGGTGACCAATGGCACGCTGCTGACGCCGGACACAGCCGAGGCGCTCGCGGCGGTGGGGTGCATGGAGTACCAGATCACGCTCGACGGGCCCAAAGCCACCAACGACCGGCTGCGTCCGTCCCGGGACGGGTCGAGCACGTTCGACCGGATCGTCGGCAACATCACACGCCTCGATCTCCGCACGTCCGCCATCGGGATTCGCATCAATCTCATGCGGGACAACGCGGCGAGCATCGGCGATCTGGTTCGCGACCTGTCGGCGCTCGGTCTGGCCGGCCAGGTCGGCATCTCGCTGGCGCCGATGGAGGCCATGTCGAAACCCTGCCGCGCGCTCGCGGACCGTGTCGTCTCGCCCGAGGCCTTCGCGGACCTGCACTTCGAGTTCCTGCAGGTGCTCGAGGCCGAGGGATTCTCACCCGAGTCCGTGCCGATGCCCGTCAGCAACTACTGCGGCGCCGACTGCGACCAGGCCTTCGTCATCGACTGGCGGGGCGACGTCTTCCGATGCTGGAACGACGTGGGAGACGAGGACAAGCGGCTCGGCAGCGTGCACGAGCCGGCGGCGCTGCGCGCACCCGCTGCCTGCCGCTAGGGCGCTGGCCCGTTCGACGACCGGGAATGCTGCCACTGTCCGTTGCTCCCGGTGTGCATGGGCGGATGCCCGGCGTTCGCTGCGGACGCCGGCCCGAACCGGCGCGGCTGCCTCTTCTTCAAGCACCGGCTCGCCGACTACCTCAATCTCCAGGTCCGCAAGCACGGCGCCGAGCACGCACGCCACTGACGATGAGCGCTTCCTTTTGTGCGCGGGTCAGGCGCTTGATCTGGTACTCGCGGCTTTGCGCCTGAGACCTGGATTCGTGGGGCTCGACGTAGACGACCCTGACCGGCCGGCGGCCCGCCGTGTACTTCGCGCCTCGGCGTTCGTTGTGCGCCCGCTCACGCGCGGCGAGGTCGTTGGTGGAACCCGTGTACAGCGTGCCGTCCGCGCACCGGAGGATGTAGACGACGTACCCGGTACCCGACAAGGGTGTGGCGCATCCGCACGGCTGACGGTTCGGCACGCAGGCCTCCGCGCTACCGGCCGGACGCGACCGCTGCGTTGAATGTGATGTCGTAGCTGTAGGGCACATCGTCGAAGGACATCTGCGTGGATGTGGTGTGCGCGCGGCCCGCGGCCGTCTTGCCGTCGAACGTTTTCGCGTCGAAGACATGTTCGGTCGAGCCCCCGCCTGGCGGACGCTGCCCGAAGCGCTGGTGCTGGACCCTGAAGCTGATGATCTGCCTGTCGGCGTTGATGACCAGTTCGACGCAATGGAGGGTGCCCGAGGTAATCAACGAGTTGCGCGCGAACACGTCTCTCACCGCCGCGTCGGGCACCGCCGCGTCGCAGAGCAGCACCACCACGTCCAGCTTCTTCTCATCAAAGAAGCCCTTCTGGGTGTAGGCGTAGGCCTGGGTGATCTCCACCGGCATGCCATTGACCACGAGCGTTCCCTTGGCGGCGCTCTCAGCAGATGCCGGCGACGCCGATGCGGCGAGCATCCAGATGCACAGACCCGCACCGGCGAGCGCTCCGACATAACCAGTCGTCATGATCGTGTTCCTTCTGTTGCGGCCCCGGCTCCGACACTAGCACACTCGCCTCGACCGGCGGCGCGGGATGGCCATCACGCGTGATCAGGAACGGGCCGCCCGGCGCATCACGAGTCGGCGAACGAGATAGTAGGCTCCGGCTGCGGCGACGGTGCCCACGAGGGCGGCTGCCTCGGCCGGCGTGGAGTGCGCGAGCAACCACGCCACCGTGATCATGCCGGCGACCGGCACGAGGGGGCCGCCCGGCGCGCGGAACGCTCCGGCGGGCCGCGCGCGCGTCAGGCGCAGCTTGAGCGCCGCCAGGCACACCACGAAGTAGACGAGCAGCAGCGAACCGCTCGACAGGATGGCGAGCGGCCTGAAGGCGCCGGACAGGGCCATGGCGCATCCGAGCCCCGCGTACAGGCCGATGGCGACATGCGGCGTGCGATACCGCGGATGCACGGAGCCGACCACGGCCGGCAGCAGCCCGTCCGCGGCTATAGGCAGGAGACCCCGCGGCGACGCGAGGATGTCGCCGGCCAGCGTCCCGAAGATGGCCAGGGCCGTGCACGCGATCATCAGGCTCCATCCCGCCTGTCCGAATACCCGGCCTGCGACGGCTGCGAGCGGGGCCTCCGCGCTCGACGCCAGGTCCGAACCCAGCACCCCCTGACTGACGATCTGGACTGACACATACACGACGACCAGCGCGACTGTTCCACCAAGGATCCCCCGCGGAATGGACCGCTGCGGATCGCGGATCTCACCCCCAGGCGTGAGCGCGGCTTCCGCGCCGCTGAACGCAAAGAACAGCAGCAGGGAGGCTTCGCCGATGCGGGGGGCGTCGGGCCATGCTGCCCAGCGCAATTCCGACCAGTGCATCGCCATCAGGCCCGCAACGATGACCACGACAAGCGGCAGCACCTTGACCGCCGTGGTCGCCACCGCGAGGCGGACGCCGTGACGGACGCCGGCAATATTGACCGCGGCAAGGCCTCCGAACAGCGCGACAAGTGTCGCCGCCCGTGTGAGTCCGCTGCGGAGGATCGGCACCGCCGGCGCCATCGCGTCGACGAACACGAGCGAGATGGCGGCATCCGCGGCCGCGCAGAAGACCAGCGTGTACACGACCCACGCAACGAATCCCGCCATCGGGCCGAAGCTGTCCTCGATGTACGCGACGGCGCCGCCCGATCGCGTAGTCTGGCTGCCGATCTCGACGAAACACGTCAGCACGAGCGCGATCGCCAGGCCGCAGATGAGGTAGGCGAGGATGGCCGCGGGGCCCAGAATGGCCGCGACAGCGGCGGGCAGCGCGAAGATGCCGGCGCCGAGCGACAGGTTGACGGCATTCGCGCCGAGCGTCCACGGGCCGATCGCGCGATCGAGGCCGGCGTCATCGGTGCGCGCGTGGACCGGCGCGCGGGGCATCGCCATGTCGCAAGGATACTCCGGCTCGCCTTGAATTCTCCGTTGATCGGACCTACCATGGCGCCGGCGTCTCCTGGCCCCCCGCGCGTTCGGTCCCGGCGGATGCCGTTACCACAGGAACAGGGGGTCCGGGTGTTCCATCGGCGCCCAGGCAATGCCCCAGTCATGCAGCCGGCCGTCACGCCGCTTGTGATCGCGGCCGTCCTGCTGCTGCCTGCCTTCATCGCGGCGTTTCCGCAGGCGCCCTTCGACCCGTTCGAGAGCTTTCCCGCGTGGGTCATGGGGGGCCGCATCCAGCAGATGGTCGCGACCGACCGGTACCTGGTCGTTCACCGCGTCGAATCGCAGGGCCAGCACGTCGTCGAGCTCTGGACCGAACCCGACATGCGGACGCTCTGGCAGAAGCATTTCGTGTCGGTGGGCGATCGCATCGTGGTTGACGGCGATCGTGTCGCGTTCGAAGCGGCCGAGTCGCTGCCCGCATCCAGATCGGTGGGCCGCTACGTCTTCAACGCGCTGACGGGCGCCCGCGTGTCGTATTCGCGCGGGAGCCTGATCGGCCGCGCCGGGCGCTTCATCGTCGACTCGGGCGATTCGATCGTCGACATGGCCGATGGCTCGACCGTCTTCGGCCACGTGTCCGATGTGCGGCACGTGCGCTTCCTGGCGAGCGTCGGCCAGCGCTGTCTGCTGCTGGTGTCGACGAGCGGCGACTGGAACGACCGCAGACCGGTGCTCTACGATCCGGCCACGAAGACCGACCTCTGGTCGGGCAGGCCGATCGCCCCGGCTGTGCGGGAATTCCTCGACACGCGCGTCAATTCGGCCACCCGGCTGGCGTTCGACGGGTTTCCCCTCCTCATCGCCGAGAACGGGCAAGCCAAGGCCGAGCCCGCGTTCCGATTCCTGCTGCTGCGGGAAGACGGGACCGGCGCCATTCTCGATCGAGCCTTCTTCGGCCTGCAGGAACTGGCGCCTGAAGCCACGATCGACTTCGCCTACGCGCCGCCGTACCAGGGCGGGCGCCTGCTCGTCGCGGGGATCAACACGGGGCATCTCGGGCGCGTGGACGGCAAGAAGGAGATTGTCGCGGTGTTCGACGCGTCGGGCCGGAAACTCGCCCAGTCCGTGATCGACCTGACGGACAACATCATGGCCTGGTCCAGCCTCTCGCCTGCGGGCAACCTCCTGATGTTCCTGAACGAGCTTCGACCTCGCCATCGGGATCTGATCGTCACCTACACCGTGCCGATGCTCGGCCGCAGCGACGTCGAGTGCGCCTACGACGCCCAGGTCAATAGCCCGCCCGGTCTGGTCGGCAGCGACCTCTTCCTGTGGGCTCGCATCCGTCGTGTCCCCGGCGGCACGCCTGGCGCGGCCTCAGCGAGGACTCAGATCCCGGTCGTCGTGTCGGTCGATCCGCGGACCGCCGGCGTGACGTCGTACTACACGTTCGACAACGCCCGTTGGAAGCTGATGGACTATGACAAGGATCGCATCCGGCACGTGGGAAATGCGTCGCATCTGTTCCTGCCTTTCCAGCCGGCTGGCGGGCCGCATGATTCCACACTCCTGCTGATCGTGCCGCGCAGCGTGAAGGGCTGGCTGGATGCCAGTCTCCGCGTGGCCCCCGAACCGATCTACACCGACAGCGAGGCGAAGGTGACCTACGGCCCGGCGTCGGCGACGGTCACCGTGAACACCGGCCGTCTCAACGGCACGACGTGGCGTACGTCATCGGTGCCCGGGACAGCCGTCTTCACGGTCGCCATCGGATCGGTCACGCAGGCGTTTCCCGTGGAGGTCCGGGCGCGGCCCGCCAATCTGCCACCCTTCCCCACGTTCGTGCTCGTGGACTCGTCCACCCTCGGCCCCTGGAGCCCGGAGGCCTCCTTCAACGCGCAGCGTTCGTTCGATCCCGATGGCCGCATCGTGTCTTACACGTGGGACTTCGGAGACCAGACGCCGGCCACCCCGAGTCCGTACTCCTTCGGACGCCACACGTACGCCATTCCCGGCGAGTACGTTGTCGCGTTGACGGTGACCGACGACAAGGGACTCACGGCCAGGTCGGAGAAGCGCGTGGTCGTCAATCGAATCCTGTCGCCCGACGGGGAACAGCGTGGCATCCCGGCGGCCCTGGCCGGCGGCAGGAAGGTCGGGTACGACATCGAGTTCACCACCGGCGACGCCGAGGGCGCCGGCACGAACGCGGCCGTCCACCTCGCGATGTATGGGCCGCCGAATGCGGACCAGGAACGCGTCGGCACCGGCGAGATCGACCCTTACGACACGATCGACGAAGCGTATGGCGATGCATTCGAGCGGGGACACACGGATGTCTTCAAGTCCCACCAGGGCAAGGCGAAGGGGCTGGGCGACTACACGCATCTCGACGACGTGGACTTCATCACCGTCCGCCACGACAACACCGGAGCCCGGCCTGACTGGCTCGTGCAGTCCATCCGGATCCGCAATCAGTCCAGCCAGAAGGAGTGGTTCTTCGAACCCGAGACCTGGCTCGCGTTCGACCGCGCGCCCTTGAGGAACGTGATGGCCGTCTTCAAGCCGTCGGGAGGCAGCTACCCGCGCGGGGTGCTGTTCGGCGGTAGCCAGCGCGCCTGGGACATCACCGAGGCCGGCGGCGACGTGTTCATCCTGAAGACCACTGCCGGCAAGTTCTACTTCACGGCGCAGGACCGCGCGCTGTCGCTGGAGGTGTGGCTGAACGGCGTGGTCGTCGGCCGTCAGTATGCGCGCGGCTCGGGTCTCGCGACGCCGCCCTACATTCCCAAGCCCGAATGGGGCGTGGAGTACGACATCGGGTCGCTGACGCGGCCGACGCAGTTCACGATCCGGCTGTCGAGCGCGGGCGCCACGTGGAGCGAGTCGTCGGTCTGGGTCTTCCCGGCGTCGTGGGCGAACTACCAGGCAGAGGCGCTGGCCGCGACCGTGCTCCAGCCGCTGCGGGGCCAGACGTCGTACTTCTCGTACGGGGACTCGGTGCGCCAGGCGATGAAGAGCGCGGCCAGCTGGAACAACATCATGACCGCGGCCCTCGCGCCGGTCCTCGCGTTCGGGACGCAGTCGATGGCCCTGTTCGGCGCGCCCAGCAATGTCGATCTTTCAGGAACGCTCGAAGAGCGCGTCGGGCTGCACGTGGCGAACGGACTCGGCAAGGCCGTCAAAGCCCTGGGCATGACGCTGGCGGGGTCCGTCGTCGGCGAAACCGTCGGGCTGTTCGAAGCGATGATCAAGGCTCGCCAGTACGGCCGGCAAATCGGCACGGTGACGTCCGAGGGGGCCGCTGCGGCCGGCGGTCTCGACCTGCTCGGGCGCATGGCAGACTGCAATCCGAATCTGGTGCAGGTCACGTCGATGCTCAACGTGGTGAAGGGCAAGGTGGAGACCCTCTTCGGCCAACTGGAGGCCAACGATCCCGCCGGCTACCGCCGGACATTCGACGACATCAGGCGGATCGCTGTCGGGCTCCATCCGCAGAGCGCGGACCCGGCTGACTACCGGATCGACTACCGGGCGTACGGCATCTCGGACATGACGCCCGGCGCGACGTCCGACAACTACTGCCTGTCGATGCTCTGCCTGCTCGAACTGAACAACATCCAGAGCTGGAAGTCCGGGGGCATCGCCCCGTGCTTCCCCTCGAACCCGATCTATCCGATCTCGACGGACGTGAAGAGGCGGGATTCGGCCGCGGCCATGGTGTCGTACGAAACGCTCTGGAAAGACATCATGGCGGTGGCGGGCGTGGTGGTGGACATCGCGCTGTTGAGACAATAACCGGAGGACGAGCCGCCGCTGCCGCGGCTGTTCGCTTGCGCCATGAACCTGAATCGACGCCGGATCCTGCAACTCGGCCTCACGGCCGCTGCCGCTTCCGTCCCGTCCCCCCTGCAGGCCGGTGAATCGCCGGGCGCCGCGGCCGCCCCGCCGGGCAACGGGGCCGATGCCGAACACGTCGGCGTGTTGAACGACACCACGCTGTGCATCGGGTGCCGCGAGTGTGAGGCCGCCTGCAATCGGCGGAACCACCTGCCGCGCACGGCGGCGCCCTTCTCCGACCGGGACGTGCTGCGGACGTTCCGTCGGCCCTCGGCAACGGCGTTCACCGTGGTGAACCAGTTCCAGGGCAGCCCGTCGCCGGACCAGGCGGCGCTGCAGCAGACCTACTGCAAGGTGCAGTGCATGCACTGCCTGAATCCGTCCTGCGTCTCGGCGTGCATCGTCGGTGCGATGACCAAGGCGCCCGACGGATCAGTGGTCTACAACCCGACGATCTGCCTGGGATGCCGGTACTGCCAGGTCGCGTGCCCGTTCGAGGTGCCCGCCTACGAGTTCGACGAACCGCTGGTGCCGCGCGTCCGGAAGTGCGAACTCTGCACCGATCGCGCCAAGGGAACCGGTGCGAATCCCGCGTGTGCCGCGTCGTGCCCGACCGAGGCGCTCGTGTTCGGGCGGCGGGCGGATCTCGTGGCCATGGCCAGGGAACGGGTCACGCGCCGGCCCGATCGCTACGTCGACCACATCTACGGAGAGCACGAAGTGGGAGGGACGTCATGGATGTACCTCACGGGACGACCCGTGCAGGAAGTCGGCCTGCTGCCGCTTCCGACCACGCCACCGCCCGAGCGAACGGAGGCCATCCAGCACGGCATCTTCAAGTACGGCATCATCCCGGTCACGTTCTACGGACTGCTGGCGGGCATCATGTGGGTCACGCACCGGAAGCACCCCGAGGACCATCCCGGCATTGGCGAGATGAGCGACCATGCGCCTCGCGCCTCGCAGGATGAGGAGGTGCGGCGATGACGCCCGTGCCTCACGACCATCCGCATCGCGTCACGAAGCCGTTCTTCACCTTCGGCACGGTGACGCTGCTCCTCATCATGGGCGTCGGCTACGCGTTCGGCATCACGCGCATGCTGCTCGGCCTCGGCCGCGTCACCAACCTCGACAACCATAACCCGTGGGGCATCTGGATCTCGTTCGACGTGGCGTGCGGCGTGGCGCTCGCCGCGGGCGGATTCACGACAGCCGCGCTCGTCGACATCTTCGGGCAGCGGCGCTACAGGGCCCTGCTGCGCCCCGCCATCCTCACGGCGTTCCTCGGCTACCTCTGGGTGGCCATCGCGCTGAGCTTCGATCTCGGCCGCTACTGGAACATCTGGCGCCCGATCTTCAACTGGCAGGGCAACTCGGTGCTGTTCGAAGTCGGGATGTGCGTCACCGTCTACCTGATCGTCCTGACGGTGGAGATGAGCCCGTCGATCCTGGAGGGCCTGAAGGCGCGCATCGACGAAGGCGCGTGGGGCGCTGCGGTGCTGACCCGCGTCGAAGGCCCGCTGATGACCCTGTACGCGGCGGTCCGGATTGTCCTGCCGCTGTTCATCGTGGCCGGCGTCGTGCTGTCGTCCATGCACCAGTCGTCGCTCGGCACGCTGATGCTGATCGCACCGACCAAGACCAGCCCGTTCTGGGACACCGCGCTGACGCCGCTGCTGTTCCTGCTGTCGGCGGTGATGGTCGGCTTCCCGATGGTGATCCTGGAGTCGATCTACGCGAACATCAGCTTCAGCCGGAACCCGGAGATGGACCTGCTGACGCCGCTTGCGCGGAGGATCCCGTGGTTCATCGGCGCGTACGCCATCGTGAAGATCGGCGACCTCGCCTTCCGTTTCGACAGCCTGAACTTCCTCGCGTACCCGGCGGCCACCACGTCGCTCGCGGTGGAAATCCTGCTCGGCGTGGTGGCGCCGTTCCTGCTGCTGCTCAACAAGGCGGTCCGTCGCTCGATGGGGTGGCTGTTCCTGTCGGTGGCGCTCATCATCTTCGGGGTGGTGCTGAACCGCATCAACGTGTTCCTGGTCAGCTACACGCCGCCGTACGCGACCCGGTCGTACTTCCCGTCGGTCGGGGAGATCGCGATGACGTGTGCGATCGTGTCGAGCATCCTGTTCTGCTACCGATTCTTCGTGACGTTCTTCCCGATCCTGCCGGGCTACCTGCCGGCGACCGAGGAGCAGATTCAGCGTATGCGCGAGCAGCACGAGCGGACGGTGAGCCCGTTGTGGACCCGGGTGATCCGCGCCACGGCGATCGTGTTCCTGCTCAGCTTCGTCGGGCTTTACAACGTCGTCCACGTGACGGCGGAGCGCGGGTCGACGAGGCTCGTCGAGGACGTCCGGCGCGTCAAGGCCGAGGCGCCGGTGTTCGCAAAGGCCGCGACCGTCGCCTACCCGGAGCGGCCGCCGGACTACAAGAACTTCTATGAGCTGAACAGCCCGGTGCTGAGCGCGCGATCGGAGGACTACGAACCCGTCGCGTTTTCGCACCGGATCCACGACGAACTCGTGGGCGGCGACTGCGGCGTCTGCCACCATCGCTTCGCGTCGGATGAGAAGGACCGGGTGGGCACGGACATCAGGGAGTTCCACGGGCAGTTCGGCGTGAAGCTGGGCGGGGCGTGTTCCACCTGTCACCAGGACATGGAGAAGAACCCTCCCCAGGGCTGCGCGCGCTGCCACGGCGCCCCGTACGAAGCCGACGCGCCGTCACGCATCGGGCTCAAGGGCGCGTATCACCGGCAGTGCATCGGCTGCCACGAGCGGCAGCTCAAGCCCGCGTCTGCACCCACGGCCTGCAACGGCTGTCATCATCCCTGGACACCCGACCACGGCGTGCTCGTCGCCTTCCCGGCGCGGCCGGGCGCCCAGGATGTGACGCGCACGTGCCTCTCGTGTCATACCAAGGTGGGGCAGGACATCCTGAACACCGCCCACTGGACGTGGAAGGGGTACTCGCCGACGATCAAAGGGTACGAGCACCGGATCGACATCAGCCTGACCCTGATGGTGAACAACACCTGCATCGCCATCGGATCGAACATGCAGGAGTGCGCGTCGTGCCACGTCGGCTACGGGTGGATGGACGCGAAATTCGACTTCACCAACCCGGTCAACATCGACTGCCTCGTGTGCCACGACACCACCGGGACGTACCGCAAGGAACCCGGCCGCGCCGGCATGCCCGACCCGTCGCTCGATCTCGCCGCGATTGCGCGGAAGGTCGGCCGTCCCTCGAGGCGGACGTGCGGGTCGTGCCATTTCGCGAGCGGCGGCGGCGGCGGTCCGTACACGAAGCACGGCGACCTCGAGCCCGCCCTGGCGGATCCGCCCGCAGACTTCGACATGCACATGGGCGCGCTGAAGATGCGCTGCCAGGACTGTCACCAGACGACCGACCACCGCATTGCCGGCATGTCGATGAGCGCACCGGCCGTCGAGGGCCGTGTCGGGTGCGAGAAGTGCCACGGCCAGACGCCGCACGGCGTCGCGGGCGTCCTGAGCCGTCACCTGGACGATCACATCAAGGCCGTCGCGTGCGAAACCTGTCATATCCCGTCGATCGCGCACGCCTCGCCCACGCTGCTCAGGCGCGACTACTCCGTGGCCGGCGCCGATCGGCCCGCGGCGGTCGATCGGTACGGGATGCCGCAGTACGACAAGCGGTTCGGCACGCTGATCTGGGGCAAGGACCTCGTGCCGACCTACCTGTGGTCCGACGGCACACGCAACGCGTCGCTCGTTGGCGACACCATCGACCCGTCGGCGCCCGTCGTCCTCAACGCGCCCGGCGGTGAAAAGCGGAACCCCGCCGCCCGGATCTTCCCGTTCCAGGTGCATGCGGCGGTGCAGCCTTACGACACCGTCAACAAGGTGCTGGCGCTGCCGAAACTGCTCGACGGCTACTGGGTCGATTTCGACTGGTCGAAGGCGATTGCCAGCGGAATGCAGCAGGTGAACGTCCCGTACTCCGGGAAGTTCGGCTTCGTCGAAACGCGGATGTACTCGTCGGTCCACCACGAGGTGGTGGCCGCCAAGCAGGCGCTGGGCTGCGCCGACTGTCATGCCGCCGAGGCGATTACCTGCACGCGGTGCCACAAGGGCGCTGCGGGGATGAATCTTCCCGAGCACCGACGCGCGGTGTACCCGACCGTCACGCGGCGGATCGATTTCAAGGCGCTCGGATACCCGGACGATCCGGCGCGCGTCGGCGGACGGTTCTTCGTCGCGCTGGGCCGCGGGACGCCGCCGCGGTAGCGGGCGCGGGACGCGCCGTCACGTTGGCGAGGCCCGCTCGCCCGGCGCGCTACGACAGCCGGCCCTTCACGAGCGCC
>JAPKZP010000744.1 GCA_026393735.1 Acidobacteriota bacterium | reverse complement strand
CGTCCCCCGCCAAGCGCGACAAGGGCGACGAGATGGAGGACGAGATCGAGCGCAGTATGAACAAGGTGACGCTCGTCACCATGTGGATCGATCCCGCCGAACACCAGATCGTCCGGTTCACGTTCGACAACGTGGATTTCAACTTCCTGCCGGGCCGCGCGATTGTCCGCGTCGACGAGGCGCGTGCGTCGATGACCATGGGACGGTATTTCGAACACGTCTGGCTGCCGAAGGAGATCGTGTTCCACGTCCGTGCGACGTTCGCATCGGGCTCCTACACGTTCCGGTACAACCGCGAGTTCTACGACTATCGCAAGGGCGAGGTCAGCGCGCGGATCCGGGCCTACGTGCCCAGGGAACCCTGATATGACCGCCCGACGGCTCCTTGCCATCGCCTGCGCGATCACGACGCTCACCCCCGTGTGCGCAACGGCGGGCGCGCGAGTGCAGGATCCGGAGATCGTGGCGGAGGTGCGCATCCACGGGAACTACGGCACTCCCGATGCGGACGTGCTCGCGCTCGCGGGCGTGCGCGTAGGCGACGCGCTGGAGTCGGGGGGCGTCGAGGCGATTGCCGACCGCCTTCGGCGGAGCGGGCGGTTCGAGTCGGTCGACATCCGCAAACGGTTCAGGTCGCTCACCGAATCACGCCAGGTCGCGCTCATCATCATCGTCCAGGAGCACCCGGGCGTTGAGAAGGGCGGCGTCATGCCGGGCCCCGTCAAGCGGTTCGGCAACAGCATCATGGCCCTGCCGACGCTCGAATACGTCGACGGCTACGGCGTCACCGGCGGCGGCCGGATCAGTTTCGTCAATATCTTTGGAGCGGAAGGCCACCTCGTGGTGCCGTTGACGGTGGGGTCCACGCGGCAGGCGGCTGCAGAGATCGACAAGACGTTTCGCGCCGGGCCCGTGCGGCGGCTGCACGGGGGCGGGTCGATCGCCAGCCGCGAGAATCCCGGCTACGACGTGCGGGATCTGCGCCAGGAGATCTGGGTCGAAGGGGTGCGTCCGTTCGCCAGGGTGTTGAGTGTCGGCGCACGTGCCGGCTGGACCGACGTGTCGTTCGGCGACGTTCAAGATCGCTTCACGTCCTACGGCGCGTCAGTCACCCTCGACACGCGCGTCAACCCGGCGTTCCCGCGCAATGCCGTCTACGTCGATGCGAGCTGGCGGGCGTGGAACCCGCAGACAGGCTCGAGCGTGAACCGATACCGCGTCGACGCGCGCGGATATGCCGGCTTCATCGGGTCGTCGGTCATCTCGGTGCGCGCGGTGACCGATACCGCGGACGGCGCGCTGCCGACGTACGAGCGCGCGCTGGTCGGCGGGTTCAGCACGCTGCGAGGGTTCCGCGCTGGGTCGTTCGTGGGCGACAGCATGGCCGCCGCCTCGGCTGAATGGCGCATCCCGATGAACTCGCCGCTGCGTATTGGCCAGACCGGCATCGCGATCTTCTACGACGCCGGGACTGCGTACGATCACGGGACTCGGCTCGCCGACGCGACGTTCCACTACGGCGTCGGCGCGGGCTGGTACCTGCGCGCACCGCTGGTGCAGTTCGACCTCGACGTAGGATACGGCCTCGACCACGGCACCCGCGTGCACGTCATGGCCGGCCTGCGCTTCTGAGCTGCCTTCAAGACCTGTCGAACGGGGCCGTGTGGATCGCGGCACAGGGCTTCAGCCCTGTGAGGAGCGGCGCCGTCAGAAGATCGAGAACGCGGCGCCGATCGTCATGTT
>JAPKZP010000615.1 GCA_026393735.1 Acidobacteriota bacterium | reverse complement strand
CGCGGGTGATCGTCGAGGAGGCGGCCGCCAGTGAGTAAACGCATCCATTTCATCGGTGTCTGCGGCACGGCAATGGCCACGCTTGCGGCCATGCTCAAGCAGCGTGGTTACGACGTGCAGGGCTCGGATCACGGCGTGTATCCGCCGATGAGCGACTTTCTCGCTCGCGAGCAGATCCGCGTGTTTGACGCCTACCGCGAAGAACAGATCACCGGTGACATCGACATGGTGGTCGTGGGCAACGCCATCTCGCGCGGCAACGTGGAACTCGAGGAGGTGCTCGACCGGAAGATCCGGTACTGCTCGCTTCCTGAAGCCATTCGCGAGCACTTCCTCTGGGGCGCGCGGTCCATCGTCGTCGCGGGTACGCACGGCAAGACCACGACGACGGCGCTCGTGGGGTGGCTGCTCGTGCAGGCAGGGCTCGACCCGAGCATCCTGGTGGGCGGCGTGGCGGCGAACCTGGGCGAGGACGGATCGAGTTTCCGGCTTGGTCATGGTCGCGACTTCGTCATCGAGGGGGACGAATACGACAGCGCGTTCTTCGACAAGACGGCAAAGTTCCTCAAGTACCTCCCTGACATCGCCATCGTCGCCAACGTGGAATTCGACCACGCGGACATCTATCCGGATCTCGACGCCGTGCGCCTCGCGTTCCGCCGACTGGCCAACCTGGTGCCGCGCAAGGGCCTGCTGGTGATCGGGGCGGACAGTCCAGACGCCCTCGCCCTGCGCCCGGCGGCGAAGTCCCGTGTGTCGACATTCGGGCTGGCCGAAGGCGCCGACTGGTACGCCTACGACCTCGTTCCCACGCCGACCGGGGTCAGGTTCCGCGTCCAGCATGGCGGTGCGGCTCTAGGCATGTTCGAGATGCCGATGGTGGGAGCGCATAACGTGAAGAACGCCCTGGCTGCCATGGCGGTTGCAGCTGACCTCGGGGTGCCGACCGGCATCATCCGGGACGGCCTGGCGACGTTTGCCGGCGTGAAGCGCCGGCTCGAGGTCGTCGGAGTCGTCCACGGCGTGACGATCCTCGACGACTTCGCCCACCATCCGACGGCTGTCCGCGAAACGCTCTGCGCGGTGCGCGCGTCGCATCCGAACGACCGCATCTGGGCGGTGTTCGAACCGCGGTCGGCCTCATCCTGCCGGCGCGTCTTCCAGCAGGCATTTGCCGAGTCGTTCTCGTCCGCAGACGAGGTTGTGATTGCGGGCGTGTTCCGTTCGACCCTGCCTCCGGACGAGCGCCTGTCGACGGACCAGCTGGTTCAGGATCTCATCGTGTCCGGCGTCCACGCGCGGACGATCCCGGCGGTCGACGCCATCGTCGAGATGCTCGTCCGCGAAGCGCGGGAGGGTGACACGGTCGTCCTGATGTCGAACGGAGGCTTCGGCGGCATCCACGCGAAGCTGCTGCACGCGCTTGGGATCAGGTCTGACTAGTTCCTGATGACCTTGGGCACCGTCGCGGGCGGCTCTTCGCGCGCGGGCTGGAGCAGGTCGAGCATCGGGCCGACGGAGTCGCGGCCGACGAGGAACGGCCGCAGGTCCACTTCGCTCAGGTCCAGCACGCGGACGATGTGCGGCGTGAGCGTGATGATGATGTCGGTCTGCAGCTTCTCGCTCTTGTTGTGCGCGAAGAAGCGGCCGACCAGCGGCAAGTCGCTCAGGCCCGGGATGCCCTCGAGCGTGGTGCGCTCGTCATCGCGGATGAGGCCGGCCAGCACGCTGGTTTCACCGTCACGCAGCCGGATGATCGTGTTGACCGACCGGCTTCCGAACGTCGGCAGGCCGCCGTACCCTGTGCCCGAAATCGCGCTGACCTCAACCTTCAATGCCAGCGAGACATCATCGTTGTGATGCGTGCGGGGCGTGATGTCGATGTTCACGCCGATGTTCTCGTAGGTGTAGGACGTGATCGGCTGCTGGTTCACGCCGCCTGTCGCGATGGGCGAAAAGGTCGTATTGGGCACCGGCACGCGCTCGCCGAAGCGGGCCTGTGCGGCCGTGCCTTCCTGCGCGCGCAGCTGCGGGTTCGCGAGGATGCGCGAGCTCGAGTCGCTCTTGAGCAGCCGGTAGAAAAGTGCCGGGAAGGCCGACAGGAATACGTCGGCGGAGGTCAGCGTCTGCAGGTCGCGCAGGGTGAGGCCGTCCTTGTTGATGCTGGCCGAGCCGTCAATGCCCGCCGATCCCGGCGATGCCAGCTGGAGTCCGTATTCCTTCAGGTGGCCGCGATCGACCTCGAGCACTTCGACGTCGATCACCACCTCGGGCCGGGCCTTGTCGATGGCGCTGATGAGCCTGGCCGCCGCGGCGACGCGCTCCGGCGTGTCTTTGAGGGCCACGGCGTTGGTGCCGGTCACCGCGGAGATCTTCCGCGCGTCGATGACGATGCGGAGCAGGTCGATTGTCTCTTTCAGATCGGCATTCGACAGGTAGAACGTGCGGATGACTTCTTCCTCGTACTCGCGACGCTTGGCCGGCGTGTCCGGGATGACCGTCACCATGCGCGGTCCGGTGACACGGTAGAAATTCCTCGTGCTCGACGCGAGCGACGCGAGGGCCTGCTCGAAGCTGGTCTTGCGCAGATCGATGGTCACCGGGGCGTCGCGGAACGCCGGGTCGAAGATGATGCTGACGTTGGCAAAACGCGCCAGCGCCGTGAAGACGTCGCGCGACCCCGCCTCGCGGAAGGTCAGCGAGTCCGGCATCTTCGCATCGGCTGGCAGATCGAACCCGGGCGGCGGCAGGTCGCGCGTGCGATCGATGAGCGTCTGCAGCTGGGTCTTGCCCTCGCGGGTGACAGCGACGCGCGCCCGCAGCGTGTTCCGGAGCTCACGAACGGCGTCGTCGATTTCCGTGCTGGCCGGCGAGAGCTGCGACGCGATCTGGTATTCAATCATCGCCTCGTCGAGCTTGCCTATCGAGGCGAAGCGGCGGCCGCGGAACACGTGAATCTGGGTTGCCCGAAGCTTGGCGCGCTCGAGGGAGAGGCGCGCGTTTTGATCGTTGGGGTTGGCGCGTACCGCTGCCGTGTACTCGACGACCGCGCGGTCCCAGTCCTGCTGGCGTTCGGCGTTCTCGCCCTGCTGAACCGATCCCGAACTGGCGCAGCCGGCGGCGGTCGCGACGACGGCCACGACGAGCATGACCCGCCACCATGCGGACGGGGCGCGACGACGGCTATCGACCCGGTTGTCCATTGGTGACCACATCGACGCCTCGCGGAATCGTGAAGTGGAACTCCTTGTCGGGAATCCCGATGTTCTCGCGGACGTTCGTGAAGGTGAAGGTCGACTGTCCGCCCTGGGCGTCGGCCGTGATCAGCCGGCGCAGGCGGTAGGTGGCGCGATCCACGACGAGGATCAGCCAGTCGTACTCGGCCTCGCGCCGCCTGGGCGTCAGCTTCAGCGTGAGGGTGCCAGGCAGCGCATCCGGCGCGTCCGGGGCCGACGGCGAGAAATCCCGCACGAGGTTGCCCTTGCCGGACAGGAAGAGCGCCGGTGTGGTGGCGTCGTCTTCCGTCGGCACCGGGCTCACCAGCACCTGCTTGTCCTCGGGCATGTACGAGTAGATCCGGTTGCCGTCGGACACGAAGACCTTCCGCTCGGGGAACTCGTAGGTCCAGCGCATCCGCGCCGGCTTGCGCACGAGCACCGTGCCGCGTTCCTTCGCTTCCTTGCGCAGGACGCCGCCGTGGTAGCTGTGCTCGAAATCTGCGGAGAAGTCCGACACCGTGTCGTACTTCTGCTGGATTGCGCGCGCGAGATCCGCCGGGCTGACGGACGCAGCCGGCTGGGATGCCAGGAGCGGCACCCCGAGAACGATGGCGAGCAGGAAATGGGCGTGCACGTGCATCTATGTCGGGCGATCGACCTTACGATAGCACACGCCCGGGCGGGCCTACGCTTTCGCGGCGACGGGAGACGCAGGCTCCGGAGCCGGTGGCACGGGGGCGCGAACGGCGTCCTTCGTGTCGGTCGGCAGGTTCGCGGCGACCCATTCGGGCAAGCCGCCCTTCAGCACCGCGACACGGTAGCCCGCATGGGCGAGATCGGCCGCGACGCGGACGCTCGTGATGTCGTCCGGATCCGAGTCGTACACGACCAGGTCGCGGTCCTTCGCGAGCGACGACAGCTGCGGGTTCTTCGGATCGAGGCGGATGGCGCCAGGCAGCTTCAAGGTGCTGTGATCCCACGCGTACTTCAGCCGCACGTCGGCAATCACCGGGCGTCCCGCGTCCGCCCCATCCAGCTTCAGTTTGAGTTCGTCCTTGGTCAAGCGAGCAACGGCCATGCCCGTATTGTCCCCGGCCCGTTCGCAAGGTGTCAACTGCCGCGTGTATTACACTTGGGGCGACACCGCATGCCTCAACCACCCGAACGCCTGGTGCACGTCGTCGGTCGTGATCGCGTCCGAGAGGACGTGCCGCTGGCGCCGTTCACCACCTTCCGGATCGGCGGGCCGGCGGACTGGATGATCGATGCCGGCACGACCGACGAGATCACGGGCGTCGTACGGGCCGCGCATCTGGACGGCGTGGCGCTCACCGTGCTCGGCGGCGGGTCGAACGTGCTCGTCGCCGACGCCGGAGTCCGTGGAGTCGTGCTCAGGCCGAGAACACATGCGATCGCCCTGGTGGCGCCCGGGCTCGTGTCGGTCGATGCCGGCGTGAGCTTCAACGGGCTCGTGCGCTGGGCGATCCTCGAGGGGCTGGGAGGCCTTGAAGCCTGGGCGGGGACGCCCGGGTCCGTCGGCGGGGCGGTCTTCGGGAATGCGCATTTCGGCGGCCAATCGATTGGGGACCTCGTTTACGAGGTTGACCTGGTCGACCGCACGGGCGCCGTCAGCGCCGCGCCCGCCTCGCAGTTGGCGTTTGCGTACGACCACAGCCGG
>JAPKZP010000537.1 GCA_026393735.1 Acidobacteriota bacterium | reverse complement strand
CGGCGGCGACGTGGATCGCCGTGGGAAAGATGTCGTTCGTGCTTTGGCCGTGGTTGACGTGATCGTTCGGATGGATCGCTTTCTCGACGCTGAACCGGTCGCCGCCGGCGAGTTCGATCGCCCGATTGGCGATCACCTCGTTGGCGTTCATGTTGGTCGAGGTGCCGGCGCCGCCCTGGAAGACGTCCAGGCGGAACTGATCGTGCAGCTTGCCGTCGATGATCTCCTTGCAGGCGCCTTCCATGCCCTTGAGGATCTCGGCGCTGAACTGGGCGCAGTCGAAGTTGGCCCGCGCCGCGGCCAGCTTGACCATGGCGAGGGCCTTGATGACGTTCGGGTAGAGCCGCAGCTCCACGCCCGAGATGTGGAAGTTCTCGAGGGCGCGGGCCGTCTGCACGCCGTAGTAGGCGTCGGCCGGGACTTCCTTGTTGCCGAGCAGATCGTGTTCGGTACGTGTCGCTGGTGCGGACATGGCTACTCCTATTGCCGGACGACTGGCTCAAGAGAATCGCGGACCTACTTCGCCTTCGCGGCGTATGGGTTGCCGCCGAGGGCGTTGGAAATGTCCGTGATCGCCTTCTGCGCCTTCACGCTGTTGCCCGCATCATCCAGGGGCGGTGCGATGACGGCGATGCCGAACTTGCCGGGCGAGACGGCGATCAGGCCGCCGCCCACGCCGCTCTTCGCCGGCAGCCCCGTGCGGTAGAGCCACTTGCCCGAGTCGTCGTACAGGCCCGCCGTCGCCATGATGGCGAGCACGCCCGGGACCTTGTCCGCGTCCATCACCTGCTTGCCCGTCACGGGGTTCTTGCCCCCGAAGGCGAGCGTGGCCGCCATGGTGGCGAGGTCCTTCGCGTTCACGCCGATGGAGCACTGACGGGTGTAGAGGTCGACCGCCTGCTGCCAGTTCGCCTTGATGTAGCCGTAGGCGAGCATCAGCGCACCGATCGCCTGGTTGCGCTGGTTGCTGTCGGACTCGGACTTGTACACGTCCTGGAGCACCGAGAGCGGCCGGCCGGCGAAGTCGTTGTTCGTGCCGATGATCTTCTTCCAGACCTCGTCCGCGGTCGCGCCCTTCACCATGCTCGTCGCCGAGATGGCCCCGGGGTTGACCAGCGGATTCATCTCCGGCGCGCCTGCGCCGGCCACCATCTTGACGCCCTCGATGGCGATGATCGAATTGAACCGCGCGCCCGTGGCGTCCACGCCGATCTGCTTCGCGATCGCATCCAGGCCCTGCTCCTGGATGACCTGGGCAGCCGTGAAGACCTTCGAGATCGACTGGATCGACACCTCGGTCTTCAGATCGCCGGCCGAATAGACCTTGCCGTCGGCGGTCACAACCGCGATGCCGAACAGGTTCGGGTCAACCTTGGCGAGGGCCGGGATGTAGTCGGCGTTCTTGCCTTCCTTCAGGTCCTTGAACTTGGCGTAGGCCGCATCCACGGCCTTCTGGATGTCGGCCGGCGCCGGCGACTGGGCCCACGCCGAGGGCGCGAAGGCCAGCGCCAGCGTCATGACGAACGTTGCGAGTCCGGTACGAATGCGTGTCTGCCTCATCATGCTCAGCCTCCGAGTGTGTGCGAGAAGTTGTACTTGAATGAGAACTGGACCTTGACGCCGTCCGACCGGAAGCCGTCGGAGAAGTTCGTGCGGCGGCCCCACTGGAACTCGCCGCCCATCATCACGTTCGGCACCGGCGTGTAGAGCAGGTTGAAGAGCGCATACTTGCCCTGCTTGTACGCGTTCGGGCTCTGCCCCTCGGTGTTGTCGATGTCGGTCTGCGAGTACCCGACCGTCGTGGACCACTTGTCATTCCAGGTATGGTCCAGGAAGATCACGGTGCCGAGGATCGGGATCGGCTTGCCCAGGATCGGCGTCTTCGCGTTCCCGGGATTGGCGACGATGCCGATGTCGACCGGCGCGTCGTTCATGTAGTTCTCAATCCCCTTGCCGTAGACCAGCTGCAGCCGGATGACGTCTTTCGCCGACGGCTTCAGGTTCGAGCTGAAGTTCAGGCCCCAGCCCGTCGCGCTGCCGCTGAGCTCGTACTTGTCCGCCAGCATGTCGTCCCAGCTGATCTTCCGGACCGCCCCGGCGATGCGGACGTAACCCCACTTCTGGCCGTACGAATAGGCACCGGTGAAATCCGGGGCCGGCGTGCGGCCCTTGATGTTCTGGAGCTCGATACGGTCCGCGAGCACGCCGGCATCACCGCTCGCGCCCGGGCGCTCGAGCGCCAGCGTCAGGTTGGAGTCGCCCTTCAGCGGCATCCACCGCACCTGCACGTTGCGGAAGAACACCATGCCGGTCGGGCCCCAGTACTCGAGCGAGTTCGGGAACACGTCCGGATCCATGAACGGGCTCCACGTCTGCCCCGCGCCGAACTGGCCCAGTTCGCCGTACGCGTGGCGCAGCCGGAACGTGGTCTGGCCCGAGTCGACGCCGGTGCCGAACAGTTCGAACTCGAACTGCGTCTTCAGTTCGCCCATGGAGGTGGGCGTGCTGGTCTTCACGCCGAACCTGGACTGGCGCACGCCGGCAAACGCGCTGCCGTCTTTGCCGAACTCGTCCTTGTAGGTCGGCAGTTTCGACACGCGCATCGTGTCGGACCAGTCCGGGTGGATCTGCGTGAAGTTCTCGCCGATGTCCAGCATCGCGAACCCGTAGATGGTCATCGACGGCTTCGGCTCCTGCGGCGGTGCTGCGGGTGTCTGCGCCCAGACGGCTGGCACGATCGCCAGCACCAGTGCCAGCGACATCGCCAGCAGCGTGGCGCGGTGGCCTCTCTCGTGACTCATGTGCATGACTCCTTGGTCCTTGTATGTCGACGTCGTTGCGTGCCGTTGTGTTGAAT
>JAPKZP010000017.1 GCA_026393735.1 Acidobacteriota bacterium | reverse complement strand
GGCCTCGACTGGGACGAAGGGCCGGACGTCGGCGGGCCGCACGGGCCGTACTTCCAGTCGCAGAGGCTGGAGCGCTACCGCGAGATGGGCGACCGGCTCGTGCGCGAGGGCCACGCGTACTACTGCTACTGCACGGCGGAAGCTGAAACGTCGGTTGCCGACGGCGAGGACGAAGGCGACACGCCTCGCGGCGAATCGTGGATGTACGACCGGCGATGCTCGACGCTGACGGCCGAGGACATTGCTGCGCGCGAAGCGGCGAAGATGCCGCGGGCAATCCGCTTCAAAGTGCCCGGGGGTTCGACGACGTTCCGCGATCTGGTGCACGGGGACATCACGTTCGACAACGCGAACATCGAAGATTTCGTCGCGCTGCGGTCGGACGGCCACCCGACCTATCACCTGTCGGTCGTCGTCGACGACATCGACATGGCGATCACGCACGTCATCCGCGGCGACGATCACATCTCGAACACGCCGAAGCAGGTGATGCTCTACCGCGCATTCGGGCTGCCCGAGCCGGCGTTCGCCCACGTGCCGCTCATCCTCGGCCCCGACAAGCGCCGGCTGAGCAAGCGTCACGGCGCGACGTCGGTCATGGAGTACGCGCGGCAGGGTTTCGTGCCGGAGGCCATGGTGAACTTTCTCGCGCTGCTCGGCTGGTCGCCGGGCAACGACCAGGAACTGTTCGGGCGCGACGAGCTTGTCGCCGCGTTCTCGCTCGAGGGCATCGCGTCGAGCAATGCCGTCTTCAATCCCGAGAAGCTCGAATGGTTCAGCGCGCAGCACATCGTCCGCATGCCCGCAGACGAGATAGCGCGCCGGATTGAGCCGCTGCTGCGCGAGGCGGGCCTCTGGAACGACGCCCTGGCCGAGGGCGAGGGCCGGGCGTGGCTGCACCGCCTGATCGAGCTGCTGCGCCCGCGCGCCAAGCGGCTGACCGAGTTTGTCGAGAAGGGCCGTCCGTACCTCGTCGAGGCCGTCGAGTACGATCCCGCGGCGGTCGCGAAGCACCTGTCGTCGCCCGAGGCGCTGGCGCACCTCGGCGCCGTGCACGACGCGTGCGCCGCCGCGGAGCCATTCACGGCAGCCGCGCTCGAGCCGGCGATCCGCGCGCTCGCCGACGCACGGGGCGTGAAGGCCGGCGTGCTCATCCATCCCACGCGCGTGGCCGTCACCGGCCGCGCCGAAAGCCCGGGCATCTTTGAGGTGCTGGAACTCCTCGGACGCGAGCGCACGCTCGCGCGCCTGGATCAGGCGCGGGCGATGGCGCGGTAGGGTTTTGCCAGGGCACCAGGGCCCGCCCGGCGATGAGCCTCGTGGACAGCGCTGGCCAGAACGCGCGGGGATTTGGTAGAATTAGATTGTTCCGCCGAGTGCGGCCCGCCGTGCTGGGAGATCGTTCAACGGTAGGACACGTGGCTCTGGACCACGTTATCGGGGTTCGAATCCCTGTCTCCCAGCCAATCTCCTAAGTCCTTCTCATCACAGTCAGTTGCGCCATCTCCGGCGGCCTCGGTGTGCCGATCTCCGGGGAGCGGTTCATCGCCGATCTTGAAAGAATCTTGAAACTTTGCCGGGATAGGCACCGCCGAGGGGTCGAACGTCAACCCATGTTCAAGCCGTCTCGCCGCTGCCTGAAGAGCGTCAGGCTTGCGGTTGCCGTCAACGTCCAGTCGAAGCCACTGGAGAACCGCCAGCAGGCGCGCGGTTTCGACCGGCACCACGCGCGTGCGGCCGCTCTTCGTAGTCGCGCCTCGGACCACCAGTTGTCGCCTTGTCCAATCCACGTCTCCAAAGCGAAGGTCGAGCATCTCGCCGCGCCGCAACCCGGTGTCGAGCGCCATCACGATCATCGACCGCAGAAGGGGAGGGGCGACCGCAAGGAGCTTCGCCTCCTCCTTCTCCGACAACCGGCGTCGGCGGACGTTGTCCTCCAACTCCAATCTGATGAGGCTCTCGTTGGTCTCGCGGGCAAGGGCTTCAGGCGTCTTGGGCATCGTGGAGCAGGTCGGGGGCAGTTGCTCGGCCCGCACAGTCTAACCGCTGTGGCGGAAGGGCGTGAAGCCGAATACGACACCCGTGGGGGAAACCGCCGCAGCCGCCATCGCTTGACTCGGACCTCCTGCCGGGCTGACCATGCGGCGACACTGGGATGGTCGGGGGACGGTGCCCCGGCGGTCAGGAGGTTCTGTGCCAGCTAACTGGATCAGGTGGACGGTACGATTGTTCGCGGCGGTTGGGGTGCTGTTCGTCGCTTTCGCACTCTTGCTCTTTCTCGGTGAAGGCGGGCACACGCCAATGCCGTGGGTGTCGCCGGGTGCTCCGTTCGGCAGCTACGTACAGTCAACCCAACTCGGCATTCTCACTCTGGGTGTAGGCTTTGCGTTGTGGTTCGTGGGGGCCGTCCTCGCTCTGCTTCCGTCTCGCTGGGGCCGTACGGCGGCACGCGTCCTGATTGCGGGCGGTGTTGTTTCGGCGTTCTTACAGGCGGTCTGGTTGCAGGGCGGCACGTATCCGTCTCACAACATTCTGATGAGCGTGATTGTCTTCGTCCTGCCGCCGTTGGCGACTGCGGCTCTGATCCTGTGGGATCGCAAGCGCACCAGCGGTTGAACCCGACCAGAGTCGCGCCCGGGTAGTCTGTCTCACGCCACGCGCAGTACGGGAGCGGCAATCGTCGTCGTCCACACGCCATCGTGTCCGCTCGGGGACGCCAGCCTTCGCTCAACCTCGACTTGCCACTTTCTCGGAGCTACGCGGTTCGCTTCGGCTGCTTCGCCAGCTTTGCCTTATCCTCTTGTCTGTCCTTCGCCGCGTGCTGCTTCTGGCCCTTTGCCTTGTCCTTCTTGCCGCCCTTGTCTCCCATGAAGCACCTCCAGCGCCGCCTGTCGTTGGCGACGGGGCAAGTGTAGCCGAAATCGGCCAAGAGCCGCGTCGCTACAGCCCGCGCTCCCGAGACTGAATCCACTCCTCTACGTCCTCCGCCAACCACCGCACTGCGTTCGTGGAGATCCGCCGCCGCTCGGGGAACGTCCCGTCACGTTGCATCCTCCAGATCGTCGTGCGGGATAGACCACAGATCTGGGCGACCTCCTTGAACCGCAAGAACCGAGGGACTACGGGCGCGGCCAAGTCGCGAGTCGTCCTCGGCGGCGGAGCCGAGGCAGGCAGCGGAACTCGGTCCCGAGGAATGCCCTCCACGGCCGCTGCGACCTGCCGGAGTCCCTTGCCGCTGTCGCCCGCTCCGACCACAATGCCGCGACTGGCGTTAGCGTGGCTGCGCGAGGGCGTGGTCTGGGTCGTGGCGTCGTTCAGGACGCGTGCGGGACGACGTTCGCCGTCTCCCGAACTCTTGAAAGAATCTTGAAACTCTGCGCACGAAACCGTCCGGCTGCGCCCGACTCCACCCAAGTCACTTCTCGCGGCTCTGGACCACGTTATCGGGGTTCGAATCCCTGTCTCGGGAAGGACATAACACACTCACAAACGATCACCCGCGGCCTGCTGCCCAATCGGAGAACGCGCTAGAATCGCGACGACATGCTGAGGCTCGTCGTCTTCTCGTGGCCGTACGGCCTTCTCTTCCTGGCGGTGCTCTTCTGGGCGTTCGCGCCGGAGTTTCGGATCGTCTCGAGGGGGACGGACTCGTCGACGAGTTCACAGGACGCCGGTTCAAAACGGCTGATCATGGTCGGCCAGGGTGTCGCGATGTTCGCCGCGTTCTGGATCGCGGCCAGCGTGACGTCGGCGAGGCTCCCGCATCCTGTCGTGCTGTTCTGGGCGGGCCTCGCCGTGATCGTCGGGGGCAGCCTGCTGCGCCGCCATTGCTGGCGCATGCTCGGGGCGAGCTTCACCGGCGCCGTGATCGTGACGCCCGATCAGGCGGTCGTCGACCGTGGCGCCTACCGCTACGTTCGCCATCCGTCGTACACCGCGGGCGCGATCATGTTCCTCGGCATCGGACTCACCCTCGCCAACTGGATCAGCGTGGCCGTGCTGATCGGCGCCGTCGCGGCGGTCTATGGCTATCGCGTCAGCGTCGAGGAGCGCGCGCTCGCGACGACGATTGGCGGACCGTACCGGCGCTACATGAGCCGCACGAAGCGGTTTGTGCCGTTCGTATTCTGACCGGCGGACGGTCAGGGTCCGGCAGCGCCGGCCGGGCCACCTGCTGGTGGCCTTCCTCCTGGTGACTTTCCTGCCCGCTTGTGCCCTGGGCGTGCTCGGCTGGCGACTGTTCCGGCAGGACGTGGCGCTCGAGGCCCGTCTCATGTTCAGCGCGAAGGGCCGCCTGTGGACCGTCCCGGCGGCCGGGGGAGAAGCTGTGGCGATCAGCGCCGACATGGACGGGAGCATCTCCCAGTT
>JAPKZP010000486.1 GCA_026393735.1 Acidobacteriota bacterium | reverse complement strand
GCAGATGATGGCCAGTGACCTGCCGCCGGTCGTCCCGCCGTCGCAGTAGCTGCGGGCTGGCTCCGCCCGTTCGTCTGCTCGACGCGCCGGGTGCTGTCGCCGGAACGTCCATGGCGTACTCGTCGTCTCGCCGTTCCACGCCGAGGGGGCCGGACCGCGTCTCGAAGCGCACCGCGTGGCCCTGGCAGCCACGCGTCCAGCGGGCAGTCGGCGGTGGGCCTCGAACCGACGACCTACCGACTACGGGCGCCGACATTGACGGAGACCTCGTCGTGCCTTAGCCCTGGATCGCGGCTCCCGCTTCGTCAATCCCGTGCGCGACCGCACGCAACAGGACCGCGTGTAGCCAGAGGCAGGTCTCTTGCGAGCGGTCGGAGTGCAGGTAGATCCGTCGCCGCTCGATGCGTTGGCCAGTGTCTGCCTCGATGCGCTCGCGCACGGTCATCACGACGCCCGGCTTCCGCTTCGCCCAGGGATCCTCTTCGACCGTGAACGCCTCGATGTCTTCCCTCGCGTAGAACAGACCGGCATCACCGGGCACCTCGATCCCCTTCCACTTCGCGGCGGCTCCCACCCGCCGCGATCGCCGCGCCGAGACGTCGGTCAGGCCGCGGTCCGTCAGCACGACGTGGTGGTCCTCCGACAGCTGGAGTCTCAGTTCGAGCGGGTTCACCTGGAGGCTTATCGTGGCGGGCCGCGCATAGGAGACGGACGGCCATGTCACGCGGTCGGCACGCAGCAGTTCGACGAGCGGCGTGTCCAGTGCGACCAGATCGCGCGTCACGCGGAATTTCGGCGCGATGTCCTCGATCGCCGGCAGGGCGAAGCGCCGGCAGCAGGCCGTCCACTGGCCGGAGACGGGCTTCCCCGCCGGCGCCTTGAACACGCGTACGACTCGCTTGGGATCGGCGTGTGCGAGCTCGAGCACATCGAAGATGTGGGTTCCGTCGTCGTCGCGGCTCACGACCGTCCTGAAGACGACACCCGCGAAGGCCTCGATCGGTTCCTCGTGAGCCGTCCGCCTGAAGAGCGTCCGGGTTTCCCAGCTGACAGCGTTCTCGTCCAGCGTAATCACGGAACGCTTGACGAACAGATTGAGCCCTGTCAGGAGGATCGGCATCGACAGCAGCAGGAAGGTGCCCAGCCCAAGAATGGCCCCGAGCCTGACGGCCTCCTCGCGGAGCAGCACGAACACGCTGCCGTTGCAGATCGCCACGAGGCTGCCGCCGAAGAAGACGAGGAGCCCGGCGAGAATGCGCGACGGTTTCTCGACGAGGGCCACGGGAAGGGCCTCGAGCGGGACCGCGAACCCCGAGTTGACCCTCCACCAGAAGGTGTTGACGACGGCTGCCGGCGGGTTCATGGCAACGCCTCCGTGCGCCGTCCTCCTTCGCGAGCTCCGGGAGCGCTGCAGCGACGAACGCGGCGACGCCGCCATTATAGGCGCGCGCCGAATCTGTGAAGCGGGCATTCATCGCCGCGGACTCGGGCGGAAGGCAGACGTTCGCGTGTGCGTGGCAGCGAGTGGGTTACCCCTCGTGACGGATATCAGAGTCTACCGAGGCACATCGGTTATCATCCTCGGGTAGAGGCAAACCATGGACGTTTACGACCTGGCCATCCACGTCGAGGAGATGCAAGACGGCGGTGACTATCGCTACGTGGCCACCAGCCCGGATCTCCCCGGCCTGCTCGTTGCCGGTGACACTGCCGAGGAGGTGTTGAGTCTGGCCCCGTCGGTTGCCGGGGCGATGATCGCCTCGCTGCGCGCCGAGGGTGATCCGTTGCCCGCGACGATGCGCCCGATGTCGTCGTTCCCGCTGATCACGCACGTTGCCGTGACGGCATGACCTACAGCGAACT
>JAPKZP010000599.1 GCA_026393735.1 Acidobacteriota bacterium | reverse complement strand
CCCTTTTCGATGACGACCGTGTCGCCGGGGCGAATGTCCCGGCGCGCAATCTCCTGCTCGTTGTGCAGCGTGGCCATCTGAATGGTGGACCCGGACAGCCGCACCGGCTCGAGCACGGCGAACGGTGTGACGGCGCCGGTGCGCCCCACGTTCACCTCGATGCGAAGCAGCCGCGTCGTCGCCTGTTCGGCCGGGAACTTGTAGGCGATGGCCCAGCGCGGGAACTTCGACGTGGCGCCCAGCACACCGCGCAGTTCCAGTTCGTCCACCTTGATCACGACGCCGTCGGTGTCGAAGTCCAGCCCCCGCCGCTTCTCCGACCACTCGCGGCAGTACGCGATGACGTCCTCGACGCCGCCGGCACGGCGCCAGTGGCCTTCGACCGGCAGGCCCAGTTCTCGCAGACGCCCCAGAGACTCGGCGTGCGTCAGCCCGTCGAAGCCCGCCTCGATCAGGTGGTACACGAAGGCCGACAGACCCCGGCGCGCCACGGGCGCCGGGTCGAGATTGCGCATGGTGCCGGCCGCGGCGTTTCGGGGATTCGCAAAGGCCGCTTCGTCGTTGTCTTCTCGTTCGCGATTGACGCGGTCGAAGGAGGACCTCGGCAGGTACACCTCTCCGCGCACCTCGATTCGACCCTGCGGGCTCGCCTTCAGCCGCAGCGGAATCGCCCGAATGGTCCGGACATTTGCCGTCACGACCTCGCCGCGCGTGCCGTCGCCGCGCGTCAACCCCTGCGCCAGCAGGCCATCGTCGTAGGTCAGCGCGATGCTCAGCCCGTCGATCTTCAACTCGGTGATGTAGCTCAGCGCTGCCTCGGGTCGCCCGGCATCGCGGAGGCCCCGGCGGACGCGCTCGTCGAACGCCCGAAGTTCGTCCTCCGAGTACGCGTTGTCCAGGCTCAACATGGCGGTCGAGTGATCAGCCGTCGCAAAACCCTCGGCCGGCCGCCCGCCCACGCGCTGCGTCGGTGAGTCCTGAGCAATCAGATCCGGATGCCGGCGCTCGATTTCGCGCAGTTCGTTCAACAGGGCGTCGAACTCGGCGTCCGAGATCTCGGGGTCGGCCAGCACGTAGTAACGCTCTTCGTGATGGCGGATGATCTCGCGAAGCGCCGCGGCCCGTGCGGCTGGCGTCATGGCAACCCTCTCGACGACGGACGAGACGCGTCCCGGGTGCGAAGAGCGAACGGCCCGGCTGGATGCCGGCCGCGATGACAGGTTAGCGGTCCCGCGACAGCACGTAGTCGGGCAGGGCGGCGAGGGCGTCGCGCTCCGGGCTCGGCGGAAACACCATCAGGTGCCGCTTGGCGTCGGTGGCGTACCGGACCGCGCAGCCGTAGGCGTACTCGATGGTCTTGTGCTGCGCGAGCAGACCGCTGATCTGCCCCCACCGGTCGGCCGGGAGCGAGCGTTCACGAACCACCTGTGTGATCAGCGCGCGCACCGACGGGTCGGCCCTGGCCATGAGGGCGATGACGGGGAGCGTGATCTTTCCTTCACGCAGGTCGCTGCCGACGGGCTTGCCGAGCGACTCGACGGTGCCCGTCAGGTCGAGCAGGTCGTCCACAAGCTGGAAGGCGATGCCGAGCTTGAAGCCGTACTGTCCCAGCGCCTCAACGCGTTCCTCGGTCTCGTGGGCCAGCATGCCGCCAATCCGGGCACACCCGCCGAACAGGTAGGCCGTCTTGCGCCGGATGATCTCGAAGTGCTCTTCTTCCGTCACCTCGGGGTCGCCGTTCTTGGTGAGCTGATACAGCTCACCCTCGATCATGCGGAGCGTCACGTCGCAGAGCAGCCGGATGATGGCGAGTTCGTCATGCGTGAGCGCCAGCGCCATCGACTTGATGTACAGGTAGTCGCCCAGCAGGACGGTGATGTCGTTGCCCCACTGCGAATGCACCGCCAGGCGGCCGCGCCGCAGCTCGGAATCGTCGATGATGTCGTCGTGGACGAGCGTCGCCGTGTGGATGAACTCGACGACGGCCGCATAGAGCACGGACCGGTCGCCCGTGTAGCCGCACAGCCGCGCCGCCATCAACAGGACGGCAGGCCGGATGCGTTTCCCCCCGCTCGTCTGGATGTACTTTCCGATCTTCGGAATGACTTCGACCTGGGATTGAATGTGACGGGCGAATTCCGTGTCGACCCGGGCAAGGTCTTCACGGATGGGCTCGAAGATCTGAGAGAGGGCGAGTGACGTGTTTTCCACAGGCAGACCGAAACGTTGGTTCATCAGACCACATCCGTTCCCGAGTGTCAACGCGCCAACTCGCGTGCAGTCAACACGTTTTGCGCGCCTTCGCGCTTCACGGCATGAACAGGTTGTGGTAGTTCTCGGCCGTCGCCGCCGCCATGACCGCTGTGCTTACGCCATGGACGGCGGCAAGCCTTTCGATGACGCGAACGACCCAGGCGGGCTCGTTTCGCTTCCCGCGGTGCGGCACGGGCGCGAGATACGGGCAGTCTGTCTCCACCAGCAGGCGGTCGAGCGGGATCGTCGCCGCCGCGGCTCTCACGTCTTCGCCTTTCGGGAACGTCACGATGCCCGAGAACGACACGTGGAATCCGAGGTCCAGGGCGCGGCGTGCGAGCGGCACGCCGCCCGAAAAGCAGTGGAACACGCCCCGTACCTGTCCTTGCCCGGCCTCCTCGAGTATCGCGACGGTGTCATCGTCGGCTTCCCGGGTGTGAATGACCAGCGGAAGTCCGACTTCGCGCGCGAGCGCCACCTGCGCGCCGAACACCGCCCGTTGCGTGTCGCGTGGGGCAAGGTCGTAGTGATAGTCCAACCCGACTTCCCCCACCGCCCGGGCCAGGCTGTCGGCCATCAGGCGCCGGCGTACCAGTTCGACCGCCTCGCGCGGCGCACCGGAGTACGCCCCGGCCCGGTGCGGATGGACGCCGGCGGTCGTGCGGACCGACGGCCAACGCGCCGCGATCGCCCCCACACGCTGTGTCTCGCCGCCGTCCGACGCGTCGATCACGCAGAGCGCACCGGTCAGCCCCGCCGCGATGGCCCGGGTGATCACCGCGTCAACGTCCGACACGTACGCGGCGTCGGCGAGGTGACAATGGGAATCGATCATGGCTACTTCACGCGCGCGCCGAGCGGGGGCTCCTTGTCGAAGCCGATCAGGATCGGCAGGCCGCCCGGCGCGCTCGCCGCGAGGATCATCCCATTCGACTCGATGCCCATCAGCGTCGCCGGTTTCAGGTTGACGATGATGGCCACGACGCGTCCCACGAGGCCGTCGGGCTCGTACGCTTCGGCGATGCCTGCGACCAGCGTCCGCCGTTCGGTGCCGAGATCAACCTCGAGCTTCATGAGCTTCCTCGATTTCGGAACGCGCTCGGCGGCCACAATGCGCGCCGCCCGGATGTCCAGCTTGAGGAAATCCTCGATGCCGACCCGAGGATCCTCCGGCACGGCGGCAGGCGTGCCGGGCACCACCTCCCCGGGCGGCGGCTCCGGCGCGGTCGGTTCGAGCGGGCGCAACGGCTGATCGCTGCTCATCTGGTGCTGTCTCCT
>JAPKZP010000363.1 GCA_026393735.1 Acidobacteriota bacterium | reverse complement strand
TGTCGGTCAACCGCCCGTTCGTCCATTTCGCTCCCGAACAGTACGCCGGCTACACGGTCGCTCAGCCGGGCGGCATGGTGCCCTTCGCCGCGCCGGACGGCGCGTCGGACTGGACGGGGACCTGCTCGCTGACGACGCCGGTGTTCCAGCAGTTCAACGGCAGCGTGAGCGTGACCTACGGCGGAACGGCTATCTACGCCGAAGCCGCGGACGGCCGCCAGGCGCGCATCAGCGCCAGCGTGGGGCTGCGGCCGTTGCCTTCCGTGCGCATCGACGGCAGCCTGGTCACCACCCGCATCACGCGGGACCGGGACGGCTCGGAGTACGCGCGCTCGACGATTCCGCGCCTGAAACTGGAGTACCAGCCGCGCCGCTCGCTGTTCTTCCGCCTCGTGACCGAGTACCGGTTCGAGCAGCGGTCGGCCCTGGTCGATCCGACGACCGGCGGCCCGATCTACATCAACGGCAGCCTCGCCGGCCCGCAGACGACCGAAGGGTGGCGCACGGACGCGCTCGTGTCGTTCGAGCCGACGCCGGGCACGGTGGCGTTCTTCGGCTACGGCGCGAGCCTGGCGAAAGACCCGCTGCTCTATCAGACGCCCGACTACACGCGGACGACGGACGGCTTCTTCGTCAAACTCGCCTACGTGTTCCGGCGCTGACGAACCACAGGATTCCCGCGACCGCCCGGCCGAGCCGGGTCCTGTCCACGGTGTTTACTGCGCGCCCGCATAGGACCCGGGGCCGCGCATTGCCGGCCGTGGTATCCTCGGCGCGCTGTCATGCCCCCTTCGAGGTAGGCCTCTCATGTCCAGCCCGCTTTCTCTGCGCGCGCGTGTCTCCGCCCTCTTCGTCATCGCCGCCGCACTGCTCTGGCTCCAGCCGGGGCTCGCGCTGCAGGCGCCCACTGCGATGGCGCAGTCGCGCATCCAGATCGGGCCGACGCCTTCGGCCGCTGCCGACCAGTCCGACGGCCCGCTCTGCGAATGCGAAGGCTGCACCAGCGTGCTCGTGGGCAAGGCGGCGTCGATCGACGGATCGACCATGACCTCGCACTCGTGTGACAGCACGACGGACCGCACGTGGATGAACGTCGTCCCAAACCAGAAGCACAAGCCGGGCGAGGTCGCCACCGTGTGGATGGAACCGAAGGAATCAAAGGGACCGGACGATCCGGACCGCGTTCCGTCGGGTGCAATCCCGCAGGTGCCGGAGACCTATCAGTATCTGAACGCGGCCTATCCCGTCATGAACGAGCACCAGCTCGCCATCGGCGAGACGACGTTCGGCGGCAAGCGCGAGCTGAAGTCGGATGACGGCATCATCGACTGCCCGGAGCTCTACCGCCTCGTGCTTGAGCGCGCGAAGACGGCCCGCGAGGCGATTCGCATCGCCGACGAGCTGACGAAGCAGTACGGCTACAACGACTACGGAGAGGCATTCACCTTCGCCGACAAGGACGAGGTGTGGTTCTTCGAGATTCTCGGGCCGGGCCGCGGCAAGAAGGGCGCGGTCTGGGCGGCGGTTCGCATCCCGGACGACGAAGTGGCCGTGTCCGCCAACGCTCCGCGCATTCGCAGGCTGAACCTGAAGGACTCGGACAACTACATGGCGTCGGCCAACGTGTACACGCTGGCCGAGGAACTCGGCTGGTGGAGCGCGAAGAGCGGCGATGCCTTCGAGTTCTGCACGGTGTACGGATCGCGGAGCAGCCTGGGCAGCCGGCGCCGCGAATGGCGCGCACTCAGCCGCCTGGCGCCGACGCTCAACCTCGACGCGAATGCCGAGCACTACCCCCTCTCCGTCAAGCCAGCGAAGAAGCTGTCGGTCCGCGACGTCCTCGACATCTTCCGCGACACCTACGAGGGTACGCCCTACGACATGACGCGGAACATCCTGAAGGTCGATCGCGACGGAAAGGCCGTCAAGAGCCCGATCGCCAATCCCTTCATGAACAACGACTACCTGGACGTCTTCAAGATCACATCGGAGCGGACGATCGCGTGCAAGCGGGCGACCTATCTCACTGTCACCCAGTCCCGCAAGTGGCTGCCGGATCCGATCGGCGGCATCGTGTGGCTCGGCTACGACAACCCGATGACCACCCCGCACGTGCCGTTCTATATCGGGATCAGCCAGATGCCCGAGCGCTACCTCGTGGACGGGCGCGCGAAGTTCCGGCGCGATTGCGCGTGGTGGGCGTTCCGCCAGGTGAGCCAGCTGGCGTTCCTGCGCTGGCAGGACATGGCGAAGGACATCGAGAAGGTCTGGCGCCCCATCGAGGACAAGGCCTGGGCCGACCAGGCCACGGTCGAAGCCGAGGCCCTGGCCCTTTACAAGCAGGACCCGGCGAAGGCGCGGGCGTACCTCACGGCCTATTCGCACCGGGTGGCGAATGGGGCCGTGGATGCCTACTGGAAGCTGGCCGACGATCTCTGGGGCAAGTTCACGAACCTGTTCTGAGTTCGACAACCTCTCCCGGAGAGGTTGTCTGCCGCCGATGAAAACCCCTCCGGGAGAGGTTTTCGGCTCCGGGAGAGGTTTTCGGGCGTGCTACCCTGATTCCGTGGCTTCCACCGAATCTGCGATCCCGGCCGGCGCTGTTCCCGAGATCCCGCGCAGTGAACTGCGTGCTCGCATCGAGATGCGCGACCCGGACCTCGTGCTGGTTGACGTCCTCCCGCCCGACAGCTACGCGGCCGGCCACCTGCCGATCGCGGTCAACGTCCCGTACGCAACGATGAGCGCCGAGGCGGTTCGGCGGGACCTGCCGGACCCGCACGCCGACACGGTCGTGTACTGCGGCGGCTTCACGTGACCGCTGGGCCGGCAGGCGGTCGGCCTGCTCCGTGATCGTGGCTACTCGCGCGTCCGCTACTACAAGGGCGGCCTCGAAGACTGGAAGCTCCAGGGCTGGGCGCTCGAACGCGGGGAGGCGAGCGTGCGCCCGGCGCGGCGCGCGCCAGCGGGTGAGGCGGCCACGGCGGACGCGCACGACTGGGCCGACGTCTTCATCGACTTCTTCGAGCGCCGGACGACGGGGCAGCTCCTGCAGCTCTGGTTCGGGATCATCGTCATCTGCGGCGCGGTGTACTGGCTGTCGGGCGCGTCGCCGCGGCGGTCGATGCTGATGGAGTTCGGGCAGCCGGTGACGTTCAACGCCGGCGGCCTGCTGAAGGCGATGTACTTCAGCTTCGTCACGGCGACATCCGTGGGCTTCGGGGATGTGCTGCCCGTCGGGCCGGCGCGCGCCCTGGCCATCGCCGAAGCCGTGGCCGGGCTGCTCATCTTTGGCGCGGTCATCGCGAAGTTCGTCTCGCGGCGGCAGGAGCGTCTCGTCGAGGAAACCCATCGGCTGGCCTTCGAGGACCGGCTGGATCGCGTGCAGACCAACCTGCACCTCGTGCTCTCGGACCTGCAGGCCATTGCGGGGTTGTGCGACGAGAGCCGCGTGCCGCCCGCCAGGATCCGGGCCAGGCTCGAGAGCGCCGTCCTCGTGTTCAGCGGAGAACTGCGCACGATTCACGACCTGCTGTACCGGCCGCAGCAGACGCCCGAGGAGCCCGTTCTTGAAGGCATTCTCGCCACGCTCGCGGCGGCGCTGCAGGAACTCGGCGACGTGCTGGCCTGCGGCGCGCCGGCGAATCGGTCTGCGATGCTCACGTCGCAGTTGCAGGGCATGACGCGCCTGGCCGACGGGATCTGCGGCGAGTGCGTGCCGCGGGCCTACGCCGACCATCTCCGCGAGTGGATGGATCGCGTCAAGGCGCAGGCCGCGCGGCTGACGTAGCGGCGTCAGCGGAATTCGATCGTCGACAGGAACTTCTCGAAGGTGTCCTTGTCGGCCTTGTCGAACCGCTTCGAGGCCGTCTCGCAACTGACCGTGAACCCGCGGCCCTTGTGCAGGAACACGACCTGCCGAAGCGTCATCTCCATCCTGTCCGACTTGTCCGTCTTCTCCGCCGTGATCGTGTAGACGAAGTTCAGCGCCTTCTTGCTGCCGTCCTTCCCGATGGCGATGTCGGCGACGCCGACTTTCAGGAAGCCGGGCAACTCGGCCTGGGGCGGGCTGGTGTCCAGCGTCGTCCTGTAGGACGACAGGTCGGCCTCGCTGACGTTGTCGGAGTACCTGATGACGATTGACTCCTCCGTGTGCTGCGGATTGACGAGGTAGACAATCCGCCGCTCCGTGAAGACCTGCCGATACGCCCCCGGTTGATCCGGGGTGTAGAGGTCGAGGCCGGGCGGCACGGGGAACGTGATCCCGTAGTCGCCCCCGTCGTAGGTCGTTCTATTGAGGGGACGCTCCGCCCCGTCCCGTGCACCGCCACGCTGAGCCG
>JAPKZP010000645.1 GCA_026393735.1 Acidobacteriota bacterium | reverse complement strand
GCGGCCATCGTCTCACCCTCGGGGATCGGCGCATCGCTGAAGATGCTGGTGCTGATGACGGTCCTCGGGTTGGTCCCGTCGATCCTGTTGATGACGACCTGCTTCGTGCGGTTTTCCGTTGTGCTCATGCTGCTGCGACAGGCCATTGGTTCGCAACAGGCTCCGCCGAATCAAGTTCTCACGGCGCTCAGTTTGTTTCTGACGTTCCTCGTGATGGCTCCCGTTTGGCAGCGTTGTTACGACGAGGGGATTCGCCCGTACTCGCAACCGGCTGCGGGTGAGGCGGCTCTCGACGACGTGACGCGCGTCGCCGCGTCGGGCGGCAACCTGATGCCGCCAATCATCACCGCGTGCGAGGCGCTCGCAACGGTGGGTGAGATTTCCAACGCGCTGCGCGCGGTCTTCGGCGAATACCGCGAAAGCGTGCTGGACTGAGGCCTGGCGTGACCGGTCCCGGTCCTCTGCTGGACGTCCGCGGGCTGACGACCGAGTTCGTCGCCGGACGGCGAGCGGCCTCACGCACCGTCCGCGCGGTGGACGGCATCTCCTTCCAGATCCAGCGAGGAGAGACGCTCGGTCTCGTCGGCGAATCCGGCTCTGGCAAGTCAGTCGCGGCCCTGTCGCTCATCCGGCTCGTGCCGGCGCCAGGGCGCGTGGTGAGCGGCACAGTGGAGTTCGAGGGCCGCGACCTCCTGACGCTGAACGACGCCGCCATGCGGCAGGTCCGAGGCGCCCGCATCGGCTTCGTGTTCCAGGAGCCGATGACGGCGCTCAACCCCGTATTCACAGTGGGCTCGCAGATTGCGGACGCGTTGATGGTCCATGGGATCGCCTCCGGCGCCGCGGCGAGGGCGCGGGCCGTCGAACTGCTCGACATGGTCCGCATCCCGGACGCCGGTCGGCGCGCGGGCGACTATCCGCATCAGTTCTCGGGCGGCATGCGGCAGCGCGCGTTGATCGCCGCGGCCATCGCGTGCCAGCCGTCGCTCCTCGTCGCCGACGAGCCGACGACGGCGCTCGACGTCACGATCCAGGCGGACGTGCTCGATCTGCTGCGCGAGATGCGCCGGCGCATGGGACTCGCCCTGCTGATCATCACGCACGATCTCGGCGTGGTCGCCCAGTTGGCGGATCGCGTCGCCGTGATGTACGCCGGACGCATCGTCGAGACGGGGCCGACGCGCGACGTCCTGTCGGCACCATGTCATCCGTACACGCGCGGGCTGCTCGCGTCGTTGCCAGGCTCCACGCCGGGCGGCCGGCTGGCCGCCATCCCTGGGACGGTCCCGGATCTGGCGTCACTGCCGGCCGGCTGCGCGTTCGCGCCTCGATGCGCGGATCGCGTCGAGGTCTGCGACGAGCGCCCGCCCGATCCCGTCAGCGCGGGGCCTGGCCGGTCGGTTCGCTGCGCCCGGGTGGCGGAGACGTCCTGATGGCACTGGTGGACGTCCGCGGCCTCGTGAAGGAGTTCTCGCGCCGGCCGACGCCGTGGAGTCGGCCCGAGCGAATCCGGGCGGTGGATGGCGTGAGCTTCGCGATTGACGCAGGTGAGTCGTTTGGGCTCGTCGGCGAGTCCGGGTGTGGAAAGACGACGACGGGCCGCTGCCTGCTGCGCCTGATCGAGCCGACGGCCGGATCGTTCGCGTTCGGAGGCGAGGAGGTCTTCGGCATGACGAGCGGGCAGCTGCGTTCGCTGCGCCGGGACATGCAGATGGTGTTCCAGGACCCGGCCTCGTCGCTGAATCCCCGGATGCGCATCGGGACCATCATCGAGGAGGGCCTGACGATTCATGCCATCGGCACGGCATCCGGGCGCCGGGAGCGGGTGCGTGAACTCATGGGGCTCGTGGGCCTGGACGACACGCTATGCAAGCGCTACCCGCACGAACTGAGCGGCGGCCAGCGCCAGCGCGTCGGCCTGGCGCGCGCGCTCGCGCTCCAGCCGTCGTTCCTTATCGCGGACGAGCCGGTGTCGGCGCTCGATGTCTCCATCCAGGCCCAGATCATCAACCTCCTCATGGATCTGCAGCAGCGGCTGGCGCTGACGCTGCTGCTGGTGGCCCATGACCTGCGGCTCGTCCGGCACGTCTGCACGAGGGTGGCGGTGATGTACCGCGGACGCATCTTGGAGATGGGACGCACCGATGCGATCTTCCAGGCGCCCGCGCACCCGTACACGCGCGCCCTGCTCTCGGCGGTTCCCGATCCGGTTCCAGACGCTCAGCGCCCGCGCATTCCGTTCGACGCGGCAATGGTCGACCTCCAGGCTCCCTTGCGCGAGATCGCACCCGACCACGTCGCCGCGATATAGCTATCGCTCGTGCTGCGCGCAGGGCTCAAGCCCTGCGCCACACCTGCAGCTGCAGCAAGCCCAAGCGGTCTCTGGGCTCAGCTCTCGGGATCTTCGCAGGGCACTGTCGACCGAACGGCCCCTCGAACCAAGCCGCGTGGCGGACGTCGCGGCATCAGTCGTGACGCAGACTCGTACATGCTTCGGGCCGGCGCAGGCCGGCCCGGGTGCTCATCGATTCCCGTCTGCTGTCCTACGCAGCGCGCCGCTCGTCGATCTCTATCCGCCCGTCGCGGATGTGGATGATGCGGTGCGCGTGCTGGGCGATGTCTGCTTCGTGCGTCACGAGGATGATCGTATTGCCCGCGCCGTGGAGCCGGTTGAACAGGCCCATGATTTCGGCGCCGGTCTTCGAGTCGAGGTTGCCTGTCGGCTCGTCGGCCAGCAGAATTGACGGGTTGTTCACCAGGGCCCGGGCGATCGCGACGCGCTGCCGCTGTCCGCCGGAGAGCTGGTTCGGGCGGTGGGACCTGCGGTCGCCCAGTTCGACCTTGTCGAGGGCGGCCTTCGCGCGGGCGTCGCGGTCCTTCGACGGCACGCCCGCGTACACCAGCGGCAACTCGACGTTGTGCAGCGCCGTGGCACGCGGCAGCAGGTTGAACGTCTGGAAAACGAAGCCGATCTCCTCGTTCCGGATGCGGGCCAGTTCGTCGTCGTTCATCTGGCCGACCTGCTTGCCGTTCAGCAGGTAGCTGCCCTTGCTGGGTGTGTCGAGACACCCAATCAGGTTCATGAGCGTGGACTTGCCGGACCCGGACGGCCCCATGATGGCGACGTACTCGCCGCGCTCGATCTTGAGGTCGACGCCCCGCAGGGCATGGATCTCCTCGGAACCCATCACGTAGGTCTTCCAGAGGTCTGTCGTTTCAATCAGTGCCATACGCTTGTCTGCCCGATGCACGCGGGGCCTGCCTCGAGAAGCAGGAACCCTCTCTAGACACAAGACGGCAAAACCGGCCTCGAGGTTCCCGGGGCCGGTCAAGCCGGCAGTGTAGCACGGGGCGAGGCCGGCCGGGCCGGCGGGCAGGGCTACAGGCGGAAGATCAACTCGACGAGCTTGGTGGCACCGCCGCCGAAGACCTGGATCGTGTCCTGCACGACCGCCTGGGGCAGCCTGCCTTCCTTGATGCGAAGGACCACCACCGCGTGCACGCCCTGCGGAACGTTCTCGAACACGAACGGCGCGAACGCGTCGTCCACGAACATCTGCTCGCCGTTCTCCGAGTAGTAGAGGCGCACGGTGTAGTTGGGCGGGTCCAGCGTGTAGCTGATGTCCTCGGCCGCCATCCGCTTGACCGTCACCAGCAGCCGGCCGTACGGCCGGGCCGGCACCGGCGGATACACGATGTCGTCCTCGGTCTCGAAGACGCCGTCGGGGCCGGCGCTCCGCACCTGGCCTGTCTGGGCTCCCTGGTATTCGCGGCCGAACGCGTCGACCAGCGCATCGTCCTTCGAGTCGCCGACGTTGATGTAGGGCCCCTTCCACCCCATGCCCACGTTGCGGAACGTGTCGGTGTGGAACAGGAACGTTCCGGGCGACGGTTTCAGCAGCTCCTTGAAGTCCTTCGGGTAGCGGGCCAGGTCGCCGAAGAAGCCGTAGCTGCCGACGACGTCGGGCTTGCCGACGATAGCCTCATGGAGCAGTTTCGCTTCGTTGCGGGTGCTCCCGATCTTGGTCTCCACGATCTGCTGCAGGATCATCGGCGTGATCGCGGCGGCCAGGATGGCGAGCACGGCGATGACGACGGTGATCTCGAGCAGCGTGAAACCCGCGGAGCGATTGGTGCGCGTGCTCATAGTGATGGCCTCTGGCTGATGCCCCGCGCGAGGTTGAACATGGGCAGGTAGAACGCCACGGCGATCAGCACGAAGACGCTCGCGAGCGCGATCAGCATGATGGGCCCGAACAGCGTCATGGCGCGATTGACGGACAGGTCGACTTCCCGGTCGTAGTACTGGCGCACCTGCTGCAGCGCCTTTGGCATCTGCCCGGTCTTTTCGCCGAGCGACACCATCTGGATGACGAGCGGTGAGAACTCGCCGACGGCCAGCAGCGCGCGCGACAGCGAGTCGCCGGCCATGACGCGCGAGACCGCGCCGCGGAACCGCTGGGCGATGAAGGCGTTGCCGATGACCCGTTCGATCAGCGTGAGCGAGGGCGCCACCTCGAGGCCGGATTCGTGGAGCGTGCCGAAGAAGTGGGCGAAGCGCGACAACGCCAGCTTGCGCGCGATGTCGCCGATGACGGGGATGCGCAGGATCCACCGGTCGCGCCACACCAGTCCTTCCGGCTCCTGCACGCGCAGCTTGTAGAGGATGTAGCAGACGACCAGGGCCAGCAGGATGATGTACCAGTTCGCGCCGACGAACAGGCCGAAGCCCTGCACGATTCGCGTGGGCAGCGGCATCACCAGGTCGGCGTTGACGCGCTGGTAGATGCGTGTGAAGGTCGGGATCGTCAGTCCGACCATCACGCTGATGAGCACGGTGAGCATCACGATCACGATCACCGGGTAGGTCGCTGCCTCGCGGATGCGCGTGGCGAGGGCGTCCTGCCACTCGAGCTGCTTGACGAGGTCGTCGAGTGCGCGATCGACGCGGCCGGTGGCCTCACCGGCGCGGACGATGTTCACGTAGAGCTCGTCGAACGCCTCCGGGTGCCGCTCCAACGCCGACGAGAGGCTCATACCCGCCTCGACGCCACGCCGGACGCTGCCGACGATCTTCTTCATCGGCGCCTTCACGATCTGCGCCTCGATGTCGTTCAGCCCCTCGACGAGATCGACGCCCGTGCTCACGACCGTGGACAACTGCGTGGTGAAGTAGATCACGTCACGCCGATTGACGCGTTCCAGGACGCGGATCTCAGCGAGATCGATCGTGTCGTCGGCAGTCCCCGCCTGCACGAGGAACTGATTCTGGCGGCGCAGTTGCTGCGCCAGAGCGTCCTCGGAAGCGGCCACCGCCCTGCCTTCCAACCGCTGTCCGTTGGGCCCGACGGCGACGTATGCGAATTCAGGCATGGCTCACCCGGCTATTCGTACGACACGCGGAGTACTTCGTCCAGCGTGGTGTGTCCCAGCACGGCTTTCGACAGCGCATCGTCGAGCAGCGACTTGAACCCGCTGCGCACGGCGCCGTCCTTGATGCGCCGCGAGTCGGCGCGGTCGCGGATCAACTCGTGGATGCCCGCGTCCACCATCAGGATCTCGAACACGCCGACTCGTCCGTGATAACCCGTCTGCCCGCAGTGCTCGCAGCCCTGGCCCTTGTAGAACGTCACGCCGTCGGCGGGCGTCAGGTTCACCTTGGCCAGGATCTCGGGCGGGTACGTGACCGCCGCCTTGCAGTGCGTGCAGACCAGCCGCACGAGGCGCTGCGCCACGACGCCGGCCATGGCCGAGGCCAGCAGGTACGGCTCCACGCCCATGTCCATCAGGCGCGGGACGGCCCCCGGTGAGTCCTGCGTGTGCAGGGTCGTGAACACCAGGACGCCGGACAGCGCGGCGCGAACGGCCAGTTGCGCGGTCTCAGGGTCCCGGATCTCGCCGATCATGATCACGTCCGGATCCTGCCGGAGCAGGGACCGGATCGCGGTGGCGAACGTCAGGCCGGCCCTGGGCCGCACCTGGGTCTGCCGGATGGTCGGGAACTCGTACTCGACCGGATCCTCGACCGTCATGATGTTCTTCTCGCGGCCGCCCAGCACGTTCAGCGCGGAATAGAGCGTCGTCGTCTGGCCGGCGCCCGTCGGCCCCGTGACCAGGACGATGCCCCGGGAGCGCGCGAGGAGATCCTGGAACAGCGCCAGGTTCCGGCGATTCAGGCCGAGGTCCTCGAGCCCGCGGATGAGCTTGTCCTTTTCCAGGATGCGGATCGCGACCTTCTCGCCAAAGACGGTCGGGAACGTCGAGACCCGGAAGTCCACCGGCCGGCCGGCCACGACCTGAGTGATCCGGCCTTCCTGCGGCAGGCGCTGCTCGGAAATGTCCAGACCGGCCATGACCTTCAGGCGGCTGACGATTGGCGGCTGGAGTTCCTTGGGAAGCGTCTCGACGTGCGCGAGGATGCCATCCAGACGGTGCCGGACGCGGATCACCTTCTCCTCGGGCTCCAGGTGCAGGTCCGTGGCCCCGGCTCTGACCGCGTCCTCGATCATGACCTCGATCAACCGGACGACAGGCGAGTCCTCGATGGCGACGTCCTGATACGGCTGGTTCAGGCCGGCCAGTCCTTCGTCCACGAGCGGCTGCAGCCGGTTGCCGGTGCCGGCCCCGTACGACCGCTCGAGCAGGCGGGTGATCGCGTCTTTCGGCGCGCACACGACCTCGACGGGCATCTCGATGGTGCGCTGCAGTTCGTCGACCGCCACGACATCGAACGGATTCGCCTGGGCGACCTTGAGGCGGGTGGCCGAGCGCGACACGGCCACGAACATGCCCCGGCGCGCCAGCGATTCGGGCACGAGGCCCGTGGCGCGCGGGTCAGGCCCCACGCCGTCGAGCGACGCGAAAGGCACGCGCGCTTCCTGGGCGAGCGCCTTGGCGAGACCCTCCTGCGTGAGGTATTTCATCGACACCAGGACATCGCCCAGCAGGGCACCGGTCCGGCGCTGTTCCTGGAGCGCCTTGTCGAGCTGCTCCTGGGAGATGGCACGAGTGGCGACGAGTAGCTGACCGATCATGGACGTGTCCCGAGCGCCTGTTTACTGCGCGCGCTCTTTGATCTTTTCGACCTCAATGCGGTGCTTCTTGACGAGGTGCCAGATACTTCTTTCTGTGATCCCCAGCATCCGGGCCGCCTGGGCCTGGATACCCCCCGTCCGTGACAGCGCTTCGATGACAAATGCCCGCTCGAGCTGGGTCATCTTCTCGTCGAGCGACATGCTGCCCGGCGATTCCCACTGCTGGGACGCGACCCCCGCCACCAGGCCGACGCCCGCGGGGCGGATCGGCTGCGGCAGGCTCGAAAGGGTAACCACCTCGCCATCGGTGACGACCGCGGCTCGCTCGATGGCATTCTTCAGTTCCCGAATGTTTCCCGGCCAGTCATACGCCATGAGCGCCGCCATGGCGTCCGACGACGCGCGCTTGATGGAGCGCCCGAGGCGGTGGTTGGCTTCGGCCAGGAAATGGTCGACCAGGTTCGGGATCTCCTCGCGGCGTTCGCGCAGGGACGGCACCTGGATCGTGATGACGTTCAGCCGGAAGTACAGGTCGTCGCGGAACGTGTTCTCGCGCACGCTGCGAAGCAGGTCCTTGTTGGTCGACGCGAGGATGCGGACGTCCACGCGGACCGTCGTCGTGCCGCCGACGCGCTCGACCTCCCGGCTTTGCAGGACGCGCAGGATCTTGGCCTGCGTCGAGAGCGTCATGTCGCCGATTTCGTCCAGCAGGAGCGTGCCGCCGTCGGCCAGCTCGAACTTGCCGGGCTTGCGCTGCTGGGCGCCCGTGAACGCGCCGCGCTCGTACCCGAACAGCTCCGATTCGAGCAGCGTCTCGGGGATGGCCGCGCAGTTCAGGCGGACGAACGGCCGGTGCTTGCGCGCCGACTGCGTGTGGATCGACTCGGCGACCAGTTCCTTGCCGACGCCGCTTTCGCCCAGGATGAGCACGGTGGAGTCGGTCGGCGCTGCGCGCTCGATGAGGTGCATCACCTCCGTCATCGCGCGGCTGCCGGCCGTGGCCCACTCGTGGCCGGGCACGTTCGACAGTTCCTCGCGCAGGCGCTCGATCTCGAAGTGCAGCTTGCGCTTCTCGAGGGCCCGCCGGATGACGATCTCCATTTCCTCGAGGCGGAACGGCTTGGTGAAATAGTCGTACGCCCCGCGGCGGATCGCGTCGATGGCGCTGTCTCGCGTGCCGTGCGCGGTCATGATGATGATGGGCACGCGGGGATCGATCTTCAGGACCTCTTCTACCGCTTCGAGACCGCTCATCCCGGGCAGCCGGATGTCGAGCAGCACCAGGTCTGCACCATCGGCCTTGAGCACCTGGAGGCCTTCCTCTGCGGTCTTCCTCAGTGTCACGGCGTAGCTCTGCCGCCGCAGCGCCTCGTTGAGGAAGAACTGCATCTGTTCGTCGTCGTCGATTACAAGGACATGGAACATAAGCGTACAGTCAAACCTATCAAGCGCTTGCCGTCAACGCGTCGGCGGCCGAGGCGGTCTCCGTTTCCCAACCGGCCGCCGGCAGCTCGATGATGAAACTCGTGCCCGAGACGACGTCGCTTTCCACGAAGATCCGCCCGTTGTGCGCCGTCACGATCTGGCGCGCAATCGCCAGCCCGAGGCCGGTGCCCGTCGGTTTCGTGGTGAAGAACGGCACAAACAGCCGCTTCATCACCTCGGGCGGAATGAACGAGCCCGTGTTGTGGACGCGGATCGCCACGTGGTGATCCGCCTCCTGGACCCCGACCGTCACGCCGCCGCCGTCAGGCGTGGACTGGACGGCGTTCAGCAGGATGTTCGACAGCGCCTGCACGAGCCGGTTGCGGTTGCCGTGCACGACGGCCGGCTCAGCCGCCGCAACGTCGTCGATCCGCAGAGACACGGAACGCCCGCCCAGGCCCAACTGGACGAAGTGGGCCACCTCTGCGACGAGCGTCCCGGCGTCGACCAGGTCCCCGGTCGATCCCACGTCGGAGGACAGCAGCAGGAGGTTCTCGACCAGCTCGTTCAACCGGTCGATGGACTCGATCATCGTGTCCGCGTACCGGCGGCGGGGATCGGCGAGGCCGAAGTCACGCGCCAGAAGTTCCGTCAATCCGCGCATCGAGGCCAGCGGGTTGCGCAACTCGTGTGCCACGCCCGCCGTCAGCGTGCCGAGCGCCACGAGCTGATCGGCTTTGCGGAGGTGGTCCCGCAGGCGGCGGATCTCGGTGACGTCCTTGAAGCCGATCGTCACGCCGACGACGTCCTCGCCAGGGGCCCGGTGCCCTGCGCTGTCCGCCGGCTGATCCGCATGGCGCAGGTACGAGACCGACATGCCGATGCGAATGCGCCGGCCGTCCTTCGTGCCGATGTAGGCCTCGTCGATATCGACGGCCTGGCGCCGGGCAATGGCCGATTCGAGGGCCGCCAGCTGCGCATGTCCGGTGCCGGCCGGTGCAAAGACGTCGCTGAATCGACGCCCGACGACTTCATCCTCGCGGTAGCCGAGGATCATCTCCGCAGCCGGGCTCGCCCCGATGATGCGCCCTTCGGTGTTCAGGGAAATGATGGCGCCGCTCATGCTCTGGAGCAGGTAGCGGTTCACCGAGCTCAGCGCGTCGTTGAACGCGCCGGCGAGCCACTCGACTTCCGGCGTCGACGGCATCTCGAGCGAGGCGCGCAGGTCTCCCGACTTCACGGCGGCGAGCCGATCGGCAAAGGCACGCAGCGGCGTCGTGACGCCGAATGCGATGCCGAACGCGAGCACTGCGGCAATGACAGCAACCATGAACAGCTGCACGTCCAGCTGACGGAGCTGGCGCGTGGTCTCCTCGCTGAATATCCCGTGCACCAGGTGGATGCGCCGGGACATGCTGGTGGCAAAGAACCCCGTGGCTGCGACGAGCAGCCCCATGGTGAGCGGAAGCAGCACCAGCAGCCGCAGCCGCGTCGGGGACGTGCGCGGCGCGGCGGCCGGCGGGCGCACGATGCGCCCAGCCCACCAGCTCATCGCGTCAGTCCCGTCCGCCCGGGTCCGTACACGTCGACCCGGCGGCGCTCGCCGCCGGCGATCGTGAACACCACGGACCCCGGCTGAATGTCGGCGACCGTGTAGGCGCCGATGGTGTCGCCCACACCCATGATCCGGCCGTCGACGATCGCAAGCCGCCGGCTGGACGAGAACAGGATCGATCGCACCACCGGGTAAGAGGACGGGTTCTGCAGCGCCGTCCTCCTGACGCTCTCGCGGCTCTCGTTGCCGAACAGGAACGGGTCGCGGGTCCACGTGGGCCCCCGCGACACGTCAATAGCTGCGGGCGCCGGGATCGAGGCCGGATCGGTCGCCGCAGGCCCCGCCGCAGTCTGCTGCGGGAGGATAGGCTGCGGCTGCATCGGCGGACCCGCCGGGCGGGCGTTCGGCCCGAAGAAGTACCAGAGGTTGTACAGGACGGCCACCGCCAGGATGAACACCGCGATCCGGAGATGGCTCTTCTGGACTTTCATGGCTCGTTACCTTTCGCCATCCAGGACCTGCGCCACACGGGGCGCGGTCGGTCTGGCCGACGCCGGAGCCGTCGGCCCCGACGGTTAGGGTTGCGGCGCCGCGCCTGCCGCGGCGCCGCGCTGGTAGACCCACGCCAGCAGCTCCAGTTTCATCAGCGGCAGACCGCGCGTCAGGGTGGCCGACCGGATTTCAACCGTTGTCGGCAGGTCCCGCACCTTCCACATGAAGCCGGCGACGGCTTCGAACGTGGATGCGAATGTCACCTTGACCGGCGTGTAGCTCACCGGCGCGGGAAACAGGGAGAGGCGCAGGTCCGGAGTTTCGCTCTCTGCTCCGCGCGACGCCACTGGCGCGCGTCCGCTTCCGGATTCGGCGAGCGTCGAACCCACGCGATCGCCCGTCTCGATGGAGAACTCCCGCAGCTTGTCTGCCGGCGCGGAGTCGAGGACGGCTTTCGCGAACAGCGACGTCACGTCGGCGACCTTGTCCTCGCGCGACACCTGCTGTTCGAACGCCCGCAGGGGCGCCTCGAGGTCGCCCGCCGGCGCGCCGCTTGCGCGGGCGGCGCTCGCCTGCAGCGTCTTGACGCGATCCGCCAGCGCCACGGCGTCGGCCCGCGATCGCATGTACGCCGCGAGCGGCGCCTGGATGAACCAGAAGTAGCCGAGCGTCACGATCACGACGACG
>JAPKZP010000256.1 GCA_026393735.1 Acidobacteriota bacterium | reverse complement strand
GGGTCGAACATCACCCTGCTGTCCACGCCGACATTGGAGTCGATCCAGGAGTTCAGGATCATCACGAGCAGCTACGCGGCCGAGTGGCCCCGCAGCGGCGGCGGCGTGGTGAACGTCGTCACGAAATCCGGGACGTCCAAGTTCAAGGGCAATGCCTACGAGTTCTTCCGCAACGACGCGCTGAACGCGAATTCCTGGTTCCGCAATCAGAGCACGAACCCGGACGTGCGGAAGCCGCCGTACCTGCGGTACAACAACTTCGGGTACACCTTCGGCGGCCCGATCGTCCCGTTCAAGGAGAAGGCGTTCTTCTTCTGGTCGCAGGAGTGGCGCCGCATCCAGCGCGCCCCGTCGTCGCTGACGGCGAACGTGCCGAATCCAGACTGGCTGAACGATCCCACGAACTCCAACTACGTGGCCCCGAGCCTGCGCGACCCGAACGCGCTGAAGATTCTCAGCCTGTATCCGGCCCCGAATCTGGGACCGACCGCCGCGAACGGCGCGTATCGGTACGCCGTGTCAGCGCCCAGCCTCCAGAACACGCGGCAGGAAGTCGTCCGTATCGACTACGACCTCAACCCGAAGTGGCGCCTGACCGGCCGCTACACGCACGACCTGAGCGAAACGCGCGAACTGGGCGGCCTGTTCGTCAATATGGCGTTCCCCGGCGTCGCGACGACCGACACCAACGTGCCGGGCCAGGTGCTCGCGATCGGCGTGAAGACGATTCTCGGCGGCAACGCCGTGAACGACCTGCAGTATCAACGCTCGAGCAACGCGATCACGACGACCTTTCCGGACAGCAACGTGAACACGCGCGCCGAGCTGGGCCTGACCATTCCCGAGCTCTTTCCTGAGAACGGCGCCGGCTTGATTCCGCGCATGACCATCGCCGGGCTGTCGACGATCACGCTCAACCAGCCGTACAGGAACAACTACGTCAACAGCACCATCACCGACAGCTTCTCGTGGCAGCGCGGGAACCACGCCTTCAAGTTCGGCGGCCTGGTGTCCTTCGAACAGAAGAACGAGAACGCCCTGGCCAACAGCATGGGAGCGTTCACGTTCGCCGCGACGACCGGCGGGCGTTCGGCATTCCAAAACTTCCTGACGGGCAATGCCGACGGCACCTGCACAGCCTGCACCTATGCGGAAGACGAGTCGGACATCCGCGTGGGCCTGCGCTGGAACCGCTACGAGATGTACGCGCAGGACACGTGGCGCATCAAGCCGAATGTCACGCTCGACTACGGCGTGCGCTATTCGCTGTACCCGCCGCTGACCGAAGTGGACAACCATCTGGCAACCTTCAACCCGGCGTTCTACAGCGCCGCCAATGCACCGAAGTTCACGACGCCGGCAGGCACGCTGGTCGACAAGACCACGGGCAGCCCGACCAACGGCATCATGATCGCCGGCGTGAACTCGCCCTACGGGAACGCCATCTACAAGTTCCAGAAGGACAGCATCCAGCCGCGGATCGGCGTGTCGTGGGATCCCAAGTCGTCGGGTGACATGATCGTGCGCGCGTCCTACGGCATCTACTACGACCAGCCGCTGGTCGGCATCTTCGAGTGGGACGCGTTCTACAACCCGCCGTTCAACAACAGCACCAACACGATCGCGCCGTCGCT
>JAPKZP010000378.1 GCA_026393735.1 Acidobacteriota bacterium | reverse complement strand
TCGGCGCATGCCGGCGCGTAGTACGCACACAAGGGATGATAGCCGTCTGGACTGCGAGGGATAGCCACATCAACGTCTCGACCTGCGTCCCACACCTGCGTCAGGAACCCGGCCGTCAGAAACGGCATGTCGCACGCGAGCACCAGCACGGGACCGGCGGCCTCGACGACCGCCGTGTAGATGCCACCCAGGCTGCCGGCGCCCGCGACGATGTCCCGCACGACCGGCACGCCGAGATCGGCGTACCGACCGCGTTCGTTCGCGACGATCACGACCCGGTCCGCCAGGCCACGCAGCAGATCGACTTGATGCTGCAGGATGGAGCGCCCGCCGATGACCAGGCGCCCTTTGTCGAGTCCGCCCAGGCGCCGGGCGCGGCCGCCGGCGAGGATGGCTGCAGTCTGCATGGTGCCGCACGCGGCTCCGGGTACGAGTAAGGTACGTTAACAGAAAAATGCCTTCTGCGGTAATCGGTCGTCTGCTCGTGGCGAGCCTCCACCAGGCTATCGCGGAGGTCCTGCCCTCACGCCTCGACTTCTATGAGTCGTGGCTGAGTCCGAAAGGCTTCCGGGCCACGCGCATGTCGCTTGCGGGGATCCGCGCGGTGTTCAGTTTCCTCCGACAGGAAGGGGAGCACTACCACGCGGTGATGCGGCGATCCGGCGAGCTGGCGGCATCGTGGCAGTACCAGGACCTGACGCCCGTGCGGCGCAGCTGGCTGCACGCGCTGCCGCGCTGGCTCCGCTACCGGGCCGCGACGCGACTCGCGAGGCGGCTGGCGGCCGCGACCTGGGCGCAGACGCGCGCGTCGGTCCGATGGCGCGGCGGGGTCGGCAGCCTGACGATCCGGGACTCGCTGTTCTGCGATGTGCGCACGCCGGCGCCCTCCGCGCTCTGCGGGTTCTACGCCGCGGTGACCGCCGCGTCGATTCACGCGCTCGGCCTCGACGCGGAGGTGCGGGTGGACCAGTGCCAGGCCCGGGGATCGGACGCGTGCGTGATCGTCGTGACGCCCGAGCAGCATGGACGCGGCGGCCTCGTCACCACGGTCCTGCTGGCAGGGCTGGCCGGCCTCCTGTCCGTTCCCGTGGCCGCGCAAAGCCCGGTGCCCGCGGCGCGCGAGCGGGCCCTGGTGATGCCGTTCGACAACACCACGCGCGAGCCGAAACTGTCGTGGCTGGGCGAAGGGTCCTCGATCCTGCTGGCCGATGAACTGCGTGCGTCCAGCGTGGACGCGATGACGCGGGAGGAGCGGCTCCGGGCCTTCGAGCGCCTGCAGGTGCCGCCGCTCGCCACGCTCAGCCGCGCCACGGTCATCCGTATCGGCGAACTGGTGGGGGCGGCCGACGTCGTCATCGGATCGATGTCCCTCGACGAGGGTGCGCTCGTGCTGCGCGCGCGACGGATCCACCTCGAATCCGGCCGGCTGGATCCCGAGGTTGTCGCCCGTGGTTCCCTGGCCGACATGTTCGCGACGTACCGGCGTCTGGCCACGGCGCTCTGGCGCAGGACCGACGAGGACGTGCCCTCGGCGACAGACACAGCGCCCGGGGTGCCGCTGGCGGCCTTCGAACAGTACGTCAAGGGACTGCTGGCCGAAACGCCGGCGGGCCAGATCCCGTTTCTGAACGCCGCGATCCAGGCGGCGCCGGGCTACACCGCCGCCCGCCTGGCCCTCTGGCAGGCGTACACCGCGAGCGGCGACTACCGCGCAGCCCGCGACGCCGTGCAGCCGGTCGCCGATGGCGCGCCGCACGAGGTCGAGGCGCGGTTCCTGGCGTCGCTGTCCGACATACACCTGCGTGACTTCGGTTCGGCGTTCCAGCGGCTGTCGGCCCTGCAGCAGCGCGCGCCGTCCGCGATCGTCCTGAACAACCTCGGCGTGGTGCGGCTGCGGGCCGGGGCCCTGCCTCCGGAGGCCGGATGGGCGACGTGGTACTTCAGCCAGGCGCGTACGCTCGATCCCCTCGAGCCGGACTACCTGTTCAACCTCGGCTACGCGTACTGGCTCGACGGCGATCCGTCGGCCGCCAGCTACTGGCTGCGAGAGGCTGTCCGCATCGGCCCGACGGACGCGGCGGCACACGCGCTGCTCGCTCAGGCGCTGCAGGCTGGAGGGCAGGCTGCCGAGGCGGCGCGGGAACTGGCGCTGGCGCAGCGGCTCTCATCGGCGTTTGCCGCGCTCGAATTGAAGGCCGGCGCCGCCGTCGTGCCGCCGCGGGGGCTGGAGCGCCTGAAGGACGTGCTCGAGCCTCCTCGGTCGCAGCGCATCGATGCGGCGCTCGAGATGGTAGGGCAGCGGGACCAGCGGGAACTTGCGGCGTTCTACCTCGACCGTGGCCGGCGCTTCTTCGACCAGGAGCGCGATCGCGAAGCCGAGGCGGAGCTGACGCGGGCGCTGTACCTGTCGCCGTACGAGGCCGAGGCGCACCTGTTGCTGGGTCGCATCTACCTGCGAACGGGCCGGTTACGAGAAGCCACGGACGCCTTCAAGGTCTCGCTGTGGAGCGAGGAAACCACGGCGGCCCACGTGGCGCTGGCCGAAGCCTACCTCGACGCCCGCGATCTGGCCGCGGCACGCGCCGAAGCGGAGCGTGCCCTCGTGCTCGATCCGAAGTCGATTCACGCGCAGAAGCTCCTCGAACGCCTCCGCCAGGGTCCGGGCGCTCCGGTATAATCAGATTGCTCCCCTTTGTCCGGGTGTGAGGCACCCCGCCATGCCTGGGATCCACAAACCGACAGCCTGCGCCCGGCGAGCGGCCGTCACGCGCGGGTCCGGCGTCTTCCTGGCGGCCGCCGCGATCCTGGCGTCGAGCGGCGTGGCCGCCACCCCTCCAGAGCCCGTTCCGACTGTGTACGTCGCGCACGTGGATGCGCTCATTCACCCAGTGTCGGCGGAGTACATGGTGGAGACAATGACCCGCGCCGACGCCGGGGGCGCGGCGCTCGTCGTGTTCGTTCTCGAGACGCCGGGAGGGCTGGTGGATTCGACGCGCACGATCGTGACGCGGATGCTGTCGGCGCGCACGCCGATTGCGGTCTTCGTGGCGCCGTCGGGCGCGCGCGCCGCCTCGGCGGGGTTCCTGCTGACGCTCGCGGCCGACGTCGCCGCGATGGCGCCGGGCACGCACATCGGCGCCGCCCACCCGGTGTCCGGGCAGGGCGAGAAGCTCGACGAGACGATGGCGGCGAAGATCGCGTCGGACGTGGCGGCCTACGCGCGCACGCTGGCCTCGGGCCGTCACCGCAACGTGGAGTGGGCGGAGCAGGCCGTTCGCCAGAGCCGTGCCTTCACCGAGTCCGAGGCGCTGGCCGCGACACCGCCGCTCATCGATCTGGTGGCGAGTGATGTGCCTGACCTGCTGAAGAAACTCGATGGCCGCGAGATTCGGCGCTTCGACGGCACGCTGCGCACCCTGCACACGACGGGCGCACGGATCGTGACGATCGACATGACATTCCGCCAGCGCGTGCTCGGCACGCTGGCTCACCCGAACATCGCGTACATCCTGCTGAGCCTCGGCGTGCTGGGGCTCACGATCGAACTCTGGTCGCCCGGGGCCATCCTGCCGGGCGTCGTGGGCGGGATCTGCCTGCTGCTCGCGTTCTTCACCTTCCAGGTGCTGCCGGTGAACTACGCCGGGGTCCTGCTGATCCTGTTCGGCCTCATCCTGCTCGTGCTCGAGATCAAGGTGACGAGCTACGGCGTGCTCGCGCTGGGCGGCATCGTGAGCCTGCTGCTGGGATCCATGGTGCTCATCGATGCGCCGGCGCCCGAACTGCGCGTCAGCCTCATGCTCATCGTCCCGGTCGTGCTCGCGCTCTCGGCGATCCTGCTGTTCCTCGTGCGGCTCGCGATCGTGTCCCAGCGGCGGCAGGCCGTCACCGGCATGGCCGGCATGCTGGCGGAGACGGCGCGCGTGCTCACGGACATTCCCGCGGGCGGCGAGGGGCGCGTGGCGATGCACGGCGAACTCTGGACGGCCCGTTCCGCCGAAGCGCTGACGGCGGGGGAAACGGTGCGTGTCAGCGGCGTAGACGGACTGGTCCTGACGGTCCGTCGTCACTCGGCCTCCGAGGAGCCCAGATCATGATGTCCGCGCCTTTGATCTTCCTGTTCATCGTCGTGCTGTACGTCGTCTCGTCCGTGAAGATCCTGACCGAATACGAGCGGGGCGT
>JAPKZP010000007.1 GCA_026393735.1 Acidobacteriota bacterium | reverse complement strand
CCAGCAGAAGTACCGCGACGATCCAGTCTGCGTTGCTCGAGAAGTTCCACTCTCTCACGACACCCTCCTTGGACGGGTGATCTCAAGACAGGTAAAACGGCTCTACTCGCGTCCGGTGCGGAGCCGAGGGATGCAGCTATCGCAGGCGATCGGCGCGATATGCGCCTGACCAGATGCCGGCTGCGCTCGGCTGTGGAACCCGGGGCTTTCGAGCCCGCCTATTCTCTTAGACGCAGGAAGGGCGCCTCCGGTTTAGCTCCGGACGTGACAAGAATGTGCCATGCGGAAGGCGGTGCACCTACTGCCGCGCCTGGCCTACGGTCGCGGCTGGGTGGCGTGCGGGTTGTCGATGACGAGATCCGGCCGCTCCCGCCTGAAGGTTTCGGCCACGTGGCAATCCCAGCAGATGGCGGCGTGAGTGGCCATCACCTGGTGAAGCGTTTCCGGTCTGACGTCCTGCCACTCGATTGTCCTGCCATCGGGTGATCGCAGCGCGGGCTTCCGCTCGGTCCAGTCGATCATCCCCAACGCCTTGCCGCAGAGCGCGCAGGTCTTGTCGGTGTACCACCGGCTCACCTGCGTCTTCACGAGGCAGTCCATCGGCTGCGCCTCAATCTGCTTCAGGCAATCCTGGCCGCAGCCGGCTTTCTCGGGCCATCGCGAGCACGAGTCGAGACGCAACTGCTCGTGGCCGCCCGCGGCCGTGCGCGCCGCGTGGCCGGCGTTGACTGTCACGGCCGCCGGTTGCTCGTTGTCGGGGCAGGTAATGACGCGGTCGCCGCGCATGCGGAAGTACTCCCGGATCGGCTTCCACAGCAGCGCGCACACCACCGGGATCATGAGACCGATCAGGAAGTACATCAGGACGGTCATGGCGGCTCTCTCCTCCGTGCTTATCCTAACGCAATCCGGTTCCCGGTGTGGGGGCTCGGCGGCTTTGGTATCATCGGCGCATGGCCGAGATGATCTCCGAGCAGGAATTCCACGTCCGCGCCGACGCCGCTCTCGAATCCCTGCAGAAGACGCTGGGCGATTTCGCCGACCGTGAAGGCTTCGAGGTGGAACTGCAGGGTGGCGTCCTCAACATCCTGTTCGAGGAGCCCACCGAGGCGCGGTTCGTCATCAGCCCCAACAGCCCGGTCCGCCAGATCTGGATCTCGGCGCTCGTGCGCAGCTACAAACTCTCCTGGTCGCCCGACCGGCACGCCTTCGTGCTCGAGGGCGACACGCTGGCTACGCTCGTCGACCGCCTGATCCACACCCAGCTCGGCCGCTGACTCCAATCCAGGGGCGGTGGTACAATCTCCGGGTTCTCTTTACACTGGAGGCAAGGCATGCGCGCGATTGGGATCTGCTGTCTCGTCGGAATGGTCGCGGTCGCCGGGGCGGCTTGCGGCAGCAAGAAGGAAGAAGCCAAGCCGGCCGAACAGGCCGCGCAGCAGCCGGGCAACGCGGTTCAGGAAGCAGCCAAGGGCATGGAGCAATTCGCCAAGTCCATGGAGCAACTGCAGAAGTCCCCGGATGGCAAGGACTACCAGCCGGTCAACTTCAAGGACCTGCAGGGCTTCCTGCCCGATGTCGCCGGCTGGGAGAAGGAGCAGCCGCGCGGCGAGAGCATGACGGCGCCGGTGAAGTTCTCGCAGGCCGAAACCGCCTACACGAAAGACGACGCGCGCATCGAAGTGAAGATCGTGGACACGGCGATGTCCCAGATGCTGACGCTGCCCTACCAGATGTTCATGATGACCGGCTACTCGAAGGAGTCCGACAACGGGTACGAGAAGGCCACCAAGGTCGGCGGATATCCCGGCTGGGAGAAATGGGACAGCGCGTCGAAGAACGCCGAGGTCGGCATCATCGTCGGCCAGCGCTTCATGGTCACCCTCAACGGCAGCAACACGGACACCAAGACGGTGCAGGGCGTGGTCGGCAAGATGGATCTGGGGAAACTGGCGGGTCTCAAGTAGCCAGCCCGGTCATGGCCGGAAACCTGCTCGGAGTGGGTCATCGATTATAGGCTGTGCCTGTGCGATTCCAGGACCGCGCGATGGGTCCAATCTGCCGTGCTGCTGGCGTCGCCCTGGTCTGCGCGCTTGCCGCGCCGTCGACGGCCCTGGCCAATCCCCGGTCCGTCGAGCTCCGGCGCCAGGGCTTTGTCCACGCGTACAACCTCGACTACGGCGAGGCAATGTCCTCTTTCCAGCAGGCCATCGCCGCCGACCCCCAGGATCCCGGAGCGTACCGGGCCGTGGCTGCGCTCGCGTGGCTCGAACTCATCTACCGGCGCGGGTCGATCACCGTGGACGGCTACCTCGGCGGGACGAACCAGCCGAATCTGAAGCTCGGACCGCCTCCGGCAGATCTGGTGACGCTGTTTCAGACCAACGTGCAGGAGGCGATCCGCCTCGCGGAGGCCCAGGTCGAACGGCGCCCGAGCGATCCGGGCGCGATCTACTCGCTGGGCGCCGCGGTCGGCCAGCTCGCGGTCTATGTCGCGACGGTGGACGGCAGGATATTCGGCGGATTCAAGGCGGCGCGGCGGGCATTCGATGCACACGAGCGTGTGATGGAACTCGACGCCTCGAGAAGGGACGCGGCCCTCATCCCGGGCACCTACCGGTATGTCGTCGCCAGTCTCGGCACGTTCACGCGATGGATGGCGTACCTGGCGGGATTCGGAGGCGGACGTGAGCGGGCGATCCAGTTGCTCGAGTCGTGCGCCGCGTATCCAAGCGACGTGCAGCCGGAAGCCAAGCTGACGCTCGTCCTGATCTACAGCCGCGAGCGCCGGTTCGATCAGGCGATGCGGCTGCTCGACGCCATGCGCGGGCAGTATCCCAGGAACAGGCTGCTCTGGCTGGAGTCTGGCGCGACAACGTTCCGTGCGGGACATCCAGCCGAGGCGCTGGCGCTCGTCGACACCGGGATGGCGATGTTCCAGAACGACCCGCGGCCGAAGGCGTTCGGTGAGGCCGCCCTGTGGCACTACAAGCGCGGCGCCGTCCTGGTCGCCCTCGGCCAGCGCGAGCGGGCCGGACAGGATCTTCGGGCAGCCCTGGAACTCGAGGCGCACGACTGGATTCGCGGGCGTGCGCAGGTCGAACTGGGGAAGCTCGCGGACCTGGCCGGGAGTCGTGCGGCCGCGAAAGCGGCCTATGCACGCGGGGCGGAGTTGTGCCGGCGCGACAGCGATCCGCTGGGAGTCGCCGACGCGGAACGTCTGCTCCGACAGGGGTATACGGGAACAAACGGCACGCCCAGCCGTCAGTACTAGCGACGGTCTTGAAGCGGTTCGTGCCTGCCGCAGATCGGTACTGCGGCTGAATAGCGACGGCGGAATCAACGCGGGCAGTTGCGGATGGAGCGGCGGAGACATGGCGAAGAAAGCCTCGTGGGGCCTGATCATCCTCGGCATCGCGGTCTTCGTGGTGATCGTCGGGGTGGGCATTGTCGGGGTTGCCGGCTACGTCCTCTATCAGCAGTTTGCCTTCCAGGCCACGACCGCCAGCGAGTCGACGGCGAAGCAGGAATTCGAGAAGGCGATGGCGCAGTTCGACGGCCAGCGTCCATTCCTGGTGATTCAGGATGGCGAACCCGTCGTGAGCGAGGAAAAGGGACCCAACGCCGGGAAGCCGATCGAGGCGCTGCACATCCTCGTCTGGACGCCCGACGAGGGCAAGATCGTGCGTCTCAATATGCCGTTCTGGCTGCTGCGTATGACGAAGGGACGCCCCATCAAGCTCGGGTCAGGGGACGGGGAAGGCAGCTCCCACGTGCGCCTGAAGATCACGGCGGAAGATCTCGAACGCCGAGGGCCCGGCCTGATCCTCGATCACAAAGAGGCTTCCGGCGATCGTGTCCTCGTGTGGGCGCAGTAGCCTCCTGCTGACTGTCCTGCGTTCTCCCTCCACACCGGTCCTGGCTGCGAGTTTCCGGCCTGATTCTAGCGACCCCACGTTGGCCTCACGCTTGCAGTCTCAGGAAGTGCCAGCCAGCGCCCGCCATGAGGGCCACGCCGAATCGACCACGATTCGCGCCGGCCCCCTTGGAGGAGACCATGAACGCGAGAACGTCGGTCGTGCTGCTGACGATTACTTTCGTTAGCCTCGCCTTCGGCACGCCGCTTCAGGCGCAATCGGTTCGCTTCGCCGTGGGCGGTGGGGTTGCCATCGGACCGCAGTATCCGCCGTCGGGCCCATACCCGTACCCGCAAGGCCAGTCGTATCCGCAACGGCCATCGTCGCAGTATCCGGGCAGGCCCGGGCAAGGGCGTTACGGAGGGTACGGAGGCGACGACTTCGCTCTCAACAGCGGATATCGCGACGGCTACGAGAAGGGTTTCGATCAGGCCGTCGATCGGGACCAGTACGACCCGCGTCGTGAGCACCGCTACCGTCAGGGCGACCACGGGTACAACCGCGACTACCGCATGTCGCGCGAGCAGTACAAGGACTACTACCGGCGCGGGTTCCTCGCGGGCTACGACGCCGGCTACCGCGACGGGCAGCGCGGAGGCTATGGCCGCGACAACCGCGGTTGGCAGCCGTGGGGCGGAGGCGGCCAGTGGCCAGACTGGCGGTAGCAGCCTGTTCGCTGATGGCCGAACTGGAGGCCGGTGCAGCGGATCGTCCCGCTGCGCCGGCTGGCCGTGTCAGGACTGTTGCAGCGCGGGGACGTCGCAGAACCGCACGAGGCGCTTGTGCTGCTCGTCCCAGAGGGTGAGGCGCAGCAGCCGGAAGGTCTGCGACAACGTGATGACGGGAGCGGCCTGGAACAGCGCGTTCTCGTCGTGGGCCCGCTGCAGGTGGTAATTAGGTATCCTCGGCGCAAGATGGTGCACGTGGTGCAGACCGATGTTGCCGGTGAACCACTGCAGCACCTTCGGCAGCTTCAGGTAGCTGCTGCCCATCACCGCGGCCTCCGCGTAGTTCCACTTCGAGTGATGCTCCCAGTACGCCTCGTCGAACTGGTGCTGCACGTAGAACAGGTACACGCCAGCGCCAGCCGCCAGGTACCCGGCCGGCAGGTAGACCCAGAGAACGGACTGGAGCCCGATCACCATCGCGAGCGCCGTGATCACCACCGCGATGCCCAGGTTCGTGGCCCAGACGCTGGAGTTCTTCGGCGACCCGCTGGACTTGTTGCGCCCCGGTATCCGCTGGCCGACCATCAGGTACGCGGGCCCGAGCCCCAGCATGACCAGCGGGTGGCGATACAGCCGGTACTTCAGACGTCCCCAACGGCCGAGCGCGAGGTATTCCTCAACCGTCAGCGTCTCGATGTCGCCGTGGCCGCGGCGGTCGAGGTCGCCGGCCGACGCGTGGTGAATCGCGTGCTCGTGACGCCATTCGCTGTAGGGCGTGAACGTGAGCAGGCCGGTGACGTAGCCGACGAAATTGTTGTAGCGCTGCGATGGGAAGAACGATCCGTGCCCGCAATCGTGCATGATGATGAAGGTGCGGACGAGGAACCCGGCCGTGGGAATCGCCAGCGCCAGCGTCAACCAGTAGGACCAGGCCATCGACCGGTACATCAGGTGGAGCGACACGACAAGAGGCCCCAGCGTGTTGATCATCTGGGTGACGGCGCGTCGCACGTCCGAGCGCTGATATCGCGCCACCAAGGCGCGCCAGTTTCCTGTCTCCAGGGTCATTTCACAGACTCCGTCTCGAGCGATTGGAAAGGGTTACCACCCTTGATGATACTCCAGACGCCGCCTCGGGATGTCATTGCACGCACGTCTGGTTGCCTGCCGGCGCCAGTGACAGGCGGCCAATTCTCCGGCTCCGGGCATCGAGCTGCACACCAAGGTCGACCGCCCCGAGCGTGCACGACAGCCGCACGCGGGCGGCATTGAGTCCGTCGCTGTCGACGACATCCCCGAGGCGACAGGCTCCCCACCTCTCCATCGAGCGGAACTGCGCCTCGGCTTCGACCGTGTTCAGGCCCGTTTCCAACAGATCGTCCAGGCCCTGGAGGCTCCGGGCTTCCACCGCCGCAGTCAGCCGATCGACAACCGCAGCCATCCGCGCGTCGAGCGGCAATACCGGTCTCACCGTCAGCGACTGCACCTTCGGCGCCATGGTGGGAGCCAGCGTGATCCCGACGCGCAGCCATCCGCGGTCGCATGTCATTCGCCACTGGCCGCGCAGCGCGTTCTCCACCTCGAACCCCTCGTCTGGCCGGCACGCCCCATGCGCAGCATGAATTGCGTCGAGTTCGGCGCGACGTCGGGACTTCGATTCGTCCAGGAACAGATTCATCGAAGCCAGCGAGTCGGCGAGGCTGTCGTCCCACCGGTCGATGAGCCGGGACACGGCGGTGCGCGCCTCGACCAGGGCGCCGGACGGCTGGGGCGTGCGCGGCCGGAGGCCTCCCGTCCGGCCGAGCGCGTCGATCGCATCGTCGGCCACCCGGGTCCAGCTCGTGTAGGTGAGGTTTCCCATCGCGATCACCGCCACGCCGTGCTCGGGAAGCCACCGCATGTGGGAGCCGAAGCCCGGCAGCCCGCCGCTGTGCGCGACGAGATGCCCGACGGCGCAGCTCTGCCAGACGCGGAGACCGAACCCGTAGCCGCCCGTGTTCAGCCTGAGCGGCGCATCGACGGTGTCGCGGGTGATCAGTGCGGGCGCCGGCCGCCACACGTGTTGCATCTCGCGCACGGAACTGCGGCGGACGGGCCCGGCGTCCGGATCGTCACGCGCCGGCCAGGCCGACATCAGGAACCCGACGTAGCGCGCGAGGTCTTTCGTGGACGTGAGCATCCCGCCCATCGACCCGAAGGCGCCGTCCGGCAGCGGAGGCTCGAGTTTCCACCTGGCGTCCTCCCACCTGTAGCCGCGGGCGAGGCGGGCGGGCGGGACCGTTCCGGGATCGAGCGTCGTGGACGCCATGCCGAGCGGCCGCAGGATGTGTGCGCCGACGTAACTGGCGTACGGCTGACCGGAGGCCTTCGTCACGATGCGGCCGAGAATTGCGAAACCGAAGTTCGAGTATTCGTACGCCGTGCCCGGCGCGGTCGAGAAGGGAATGCCGCGACGCATCATCGCCGACATCTCGGCATCGGTCACCGAGAGCTGCTGGTCACCCCAGGGATTGTCCTCGGGAAATCCTTCGGCGTGCGAGAGCAGGTGCCGGATCGTGATGCGGGGCGAGTCGGCCGTCGGATAGGACAGCGCCGCCAGTTCGGGCACGTACTTCTCGGCCGGGTCGTCGAGCGACAGCCGCCCTTCGTCACGCAGCCGCAGGACGGCCAACGCCGTGAAGCTCTTCGTCATCGAGGCGATGCGGAACACCGTGTCCGTGTCGACCGGGGCGTTCGCCTCGACGTCCCGGAGGCCCAGGGCGCCCGCGTGCACGAGTTCGCCGTCGATCAGGATGCCGTACGCGATGCCCGGCACGCGCGATCGCTGGGCGAACTGCGCGAACAGCCGATCGATCTCGGGGAACGCCTGCTCGAGCTTCGCGCGCCGCCCGGTGTCCGTGAACACGGGCGGCGGAATGCGGCCGCTCGAGCCCGGCACGGCTTGGGCGCGCAGCAGAAGGCCGCCCTGGATCCACCCGGCGACAAGCACGACGACAACCAATCCGGCGAAGCGCGTCATGTGGTCTCCCTGTCCAACGCAGGGCTGAAGCCCTGCGCCACATCTGCAACAGCAGTCAACTCAAGCGAGATCCGGTCTGGGTCTGCAACGGTTCACGTGCGCGCTGGCGCGCCCGGCGTCAGTCGCGAAGCAGGTCGGGCAGGTGCAGGAACGCCTGGATGCGCTCGAGCAGCGAGCGCGGTGTCTCGAGGGTGTCGGCCAGTTCGGCGGCTGCTTCGGCCTTCTGCCGCTCGAGGTCGGCCCGTCGCGCGGCGACGACCACGGAGATGCGTGTCACGACATTCGGGTTGGCCAGCGCGACCCGGCGCAACGAATCGGCCGTCAACTCGAGCACGGTGCATTCCTCGACGGCCCGGACGGAGGCGGATCGCGGCTGCCCGGTCAGCATGGACATTTCCCCGAAGTACCCGCCTTCGGCAATGGCCGCGAGCTCCCGGCCCGACGCTTCCACGACGCGCACACGGCCCCTGCACACGACAAACATCGACCGTCCGGCATCGTCCTGCCGCACGATCGTCTCGCCCTTGGCAAACATCAGTTCTTCGGACCCGGATACGAGTTCGCCGCGCTCCTCTGGAGTGAGCGGGGCGAAAAGGTCCACGGGCTCCAGCAGCCGCGACAGCCTGTCAAGCCGATCGGAGCCGCGCT
>JAPKZP010000811.1 GCA_026393735.1 Acidobacteriota bacterium | reverse complement strand
CGGATATCTCCGAGATTGTCCCCAAGGCAGAGTCATAACTACAGACGGAGTCATAGCACAGATGGCCAAGAAGACTGCAAAGCCGAAGAAGGCCGCCAAGCCGGCCGCCAAGCCCATGAAGAAGATCGTCGTGAAGAAGCCTGTCGCGAAGAAGCCCGTCGCACAGAAAGCCCCGAAGGCCCGGAAGTACGTCTACTCGTTCGGGGCCGGCACAGCCGAAGGCGATCGGACGATGAAAGACATTCTCGGCGGCAAGGGATCGGGCCTCGCGGAGATGACCAACGCTGGCCTGCCGGTTCCCCCGGGATTCACGATTTCCACGGCAGCCTGCAACCTGTGGTACACCGAGGGCCGCAAGCTTCCCCAAGCCATCGAAGACGAGATGATGGCGCACGTCCGGCGGCTGGAGAAGGTGGCGGGCGCGACGTTCGGCTCCACCACCAACCCCCTGCTCGTGTCGGTGCGATCGGGCGCGAAGTTCTCGATGCCCGGCATGATGGACACGATTCTCAACCTCGGCCTGAACGACGAAGCGGTCGAAGGTCTCAAGGCGCGCACATCGAACGGGCGTTTCGCGTACGACAGCTACCGCCGCTTCATCCAGATGTTCGGCAACGTCGTGCTGGAGATCTCCAAGGACAAGTTCGAGCACGAGTTCGAGGCCGTCAAGCACCTGCATGGCGCGAAGGTGGACACGGACCTCGGCGAGGCCGGCCTGCAGGAGACCGTGGCGCGCTACAAGCTGCTCGTCAAGCACGAAACGGGCCACCCGTTCCCGCAGGATCCGCTCACGCAGCTCAAGATGTCGCGTGACGCCGTGTTCCGCTCCTGGAACAACGAGCGCGCGATCACCTACCGCCGTATCTACGAGATCCCCGACCACATCGGGACGGCCGTCAACGTCCAGAAGATGGTCTTCGGCAACACGGGAGACCGCTCGGCGACGGGCGTGGGCTTCACGCGGAACCCCGCCACCGGCGCGAAGGAGTTCTTCGGGGAGTTTCTCGTCAACGCGCAGGGCGAGGACGTCGTGGCCGGCATCCGCACGCCGCGGCCGATCGTCGAACTGGCCGAGGTCATGCCCAAGGCCTACAACGAGCTGCGGCAGTTCACCACGCGCCTCGAGAAGCACTACAAGGACATCCAGGACTTCGAGTTCACGATCGAGAACGAGAAGCTCTACATGCTCCAGACCCGCAGCGGCAAGCGGACCGGCTACGCGGCAGTGGTCATCGCGACGGACTTCGTCGCCGAGAAGCTCTTGAAGCCGAACGAGGCCCTGCTGCTCGTCGAGCCCGCGGCACTCTCGCAGCTGCTGGCGCCGATGTTCGACCCCACCGAGTGGAAGAAGGTTCCGGTGGCGACCAAGGGTCTGCCCGCCTCGCCCGGCGCCGCGTCGGGCCAGGTGGTCTTCAGTGCCGAACAGGCCGTCGTCTGGACGGAGCAGGGCAAGAAGGTCCTCCTGGTGCGCAAGGAAACGGCGCCGGACGACATCCACGGCATGGAAGTCGCCCAGGGCATTCTGACCGCGACGGGGGGCATGACGTCGCATGCCGCCGTGGTCGGCCGCCAGATGGGCCGGCCGTCGATTGTCGGCGCGGGCGCGCTGCAGATTGACGAGAAGGCCAAGACCTTCTCCGTGGCCGGCCAGACCGTGAAGGAAGGCGACTACATCTCGTTCGACGGCCTGACCGGCGAGGTGAAGATCGGCAAGGTGCCGACCCAGCCGAGCGAGATCCTCCAGGTTCTGAACGGCAAGATGAAGCCCGAGGACTCGGCGATCTACAAGCGCTTCAGCACGCTGCTCGGGTGGGCCGACAAGGTCCGGACGCTCGGGATCCGCGCCAACGCCGACCAGCCCGATCAGTCCGAACTCGCCTACGCCTTCGGCGCACGCGGCATCGGCCTGTGCCGGACCGAGCACATGTTCTTCGGCGAAGGGCGCATCGAGAAGGTGCAGCGCATGATCCTGGCTGACAACGAGAAGGACCGGCGGGCGGCGCTGGCCGAACTGCTGCCCCTGCAGCGGGCGGACTTCTACGGTGTGTTCAAGGCCATGCACGGCGAGCCGGTCACGATTCGGACGATCGACCCGCCCCTGCACGAGTTCCTCCCGAAGCGCGAAGACCTGATGGTCGAGATCGCCAAGCTCGAAGCCACCGGGTCCAACAGCGCCGATCTTGCCGGGAAGCGCACGCTCCTCAAGCGCGTCGAGCAGCTCCACGAGTTCAATCCCATGCTCGGACACCGGGGCGTCCGCCTCGGCATCACGTACCCTGAGATCACCGAGATGCAGGCGCGCGCCATCTTCGAGGCGGCTTGCCAGCTCGCGAAGGAAGGGTTCAAGGTCACGCCCGAGGTCATGATCCCGCTCGTTGGCCTCGTGAAGGAACTGAAGGATCAACGCGTCATCGTCGACCGCGTGGCGGCCGAGGTGATGAAGGAGCAGAAGGTCAAGATCACGTACCTCGTCGGCACGATGATCGAGGTGCCGCGCGGCGCCGTCACGGCGGACGAGCCGGCTTCCGACGCCGGGACGTCGCCGCCGTCCTGCGCATCG
>JAPKZP010000506.1 GCA_026393735.1 Acidobacteriota bacterium | reverse complement strand
ACCGACGTCGGCTGGAACAAGAACGGCGTGGGCCAGCAGTATCCCTTCTCGGTCCCCTACACCTTCATCACCCCGAGCGGGCTCGCGACGATGGGCTTCGGCGCGGCGGCGGCGCTGGGCGTGAAGACGGCGCACCCCGGACGCGTGGCGCTCGCGCTGGTCGGGGACGGCGGGTTCGGCGCCGCCAATCCCACCGTCATCGCGACGGCGATGGAAGCCAACCTGCCCGTCATCTGGGTCGTGATGGACAACAAGGCGTTCGGGACGATTGCCGGCCTCGAAGCGCAGAACTACGACTGGAGCTTCGGCTGCACATTCCAATGCGACGGTAAGCCGTACGGCCCGGATTTCGCCGCGATGGCGCGGGCATGCGGTGCCGATGGCTTCATGATCGAGAAGGCCGACGATCTGGGCCCCGCGCTCCAGGCCGCGCTGGCTTCGGGGCGACCGACGGTCATCCAGGTGCCGATGGAAAACGCGCCGACGCCGACGCCCGGCCACTGGAACATCCTCGACATCTACCGCAAGGGTGAGTAACCGTGGCAATGACCGCTGAACGACGCTCGGACGGTGGACCGAATCCGGCGGGGACGGCTGGGCATGGGCTTCCTCCCGCGTGGCTCTCGTGGGTGATCTTCGCCGTGGCGGGGTCCTTCTACCTCGCGGGCTTCTATCTCCGGGTGTCGCCGGCGGTCATGACGACCGAGCTGATGCAGGAGTTCGGCATCACGGCGAGCGACCTCGGCCAGTTGTCCGCCGTGTTCTTCTACAGCTACGTGCTGATGCAGATCCCGACCGGTGTGCTGGTCGATACGTGGGGGGCCAAACGGCTCCTCATCGTCGGGTCGCTGGTGGTCGCCGCAGGTACGTTCATCTTCGGCGCTGCCGGTACGTTCGGTGTCGCGGCGCTCGGCCGCGCCGTGCTCGGAGCCGGGACGGCCGTGGGGTGGGTGGTCATCCTGAAACTCGCGAGCCACTGGTTCCCCTCCCACCGGTTCGCGATGCTGACGGGGCTGGGGCTGCTCATCGGCAACATCGGGGCGCTGGTCGCCCAGGTGCCGCTCAGGCTGCTCGTCGAGCAGTACCACTGGCGCCCGGTCGCCATCGGATCGGCGTTCGCCGTTCTCGGGATCGGCCTCCTGGCGTGGATCTTCGTGCGAAACGACCCGGTCGAGCGCGGGTACGAGAGCTACGCGCCCAGCGGGATTCAGAACAAGGGGCACCTGTCGCTCTGGGAGTTGCTGAAGGGCTTCAAGCACGTCTTCGCGTACCGGAACACGTGGCTGATCTTCTGCGCCCAGGGCGGGTTCGTCGGCGGCATGATCGCCTTTACGGGCTTGTGGGGCCCGCCCTTCCTGAAGGCCCGATTCGCCCTCCCGTCCACCACCGCCGCCGCCGTCTGTTCGGTGATGACGGTGTGCTGGGCGGTGGCCAGCCCGATCGTCGGACATCTCTCGGACAAGATCGGACGCCGGAAACCGATCTACCTGACGGGCGCCGTCATCGCGCTCTGCGGGTTCGCCGCGATGTTCTACCTGCCGTGGCTGCCGCTGCCGGTGTTCGTCGTGGTGGCCGGACTCACCAGCTTCGCCTGCGGGGCCGTCATCCTGGGCTTCGCGTTTGCCAAGGAGTCGGTGCCGGTCCACTTCCTCGGCACGATTTCCGGCGCGATCAATGTGGGAAACATGATCGGACCCACACTCCTCCAGCCGGCGATCGGGAAGGTGCTCGATCAACACTGGTCGGGGCAGGTGCTCAACGGGTTGCGCGTCTACGGAGTCGGCGACTACCAGAGCGGCTTGTCGCTGATCGTGGGCTGGCTGACGCTCTCGTGCATCCTGATCGCGATGACCAAGGAAACGTACTGCAAGCCGCAGGCGTAAGTGTAGGTAGACCAGCCCCGCTGAGGCCTCAAGATGCACACACGTCGGTCATGGACACATCGCGGACTCGCCTCGGGGATGGCGATCCTCGCGGGTGTCATCCTGCTGCTCGGGTGCGCCGTCCACGCCCAGGTTGTTCCCGCGGCTCAGGCACCCGCGCCCCCGGCCGCGAGTGACGTGGGCCGGCTGGAGGTGGCGTTCCTCTACATGCCTCCCACGACGATTGATCCCACCTACCACACGGCCATCTGGCTCGAAGACGACAAGGGCGTCCTGGTCAAGACGCTCTACGTCAGCCAGGAACTCTCATCGACGGAGTACAAGATGGGGAACGTCTGTCCGGACTGGGTGAAGAAGGCCCAGTGGGACAAGGCGCCGAAATCGGAGGTGGACGCCGTGACCGCGCCCACACCGAACGTCGGATCCGAGGCGAAGGTCTTCGACCTCGCCGCGCTGGGGCTGGCAGCCGGCGTGTACCAGTTCAGGTTCCAGATGCACGTCGCTGAGGATCACAACGTGCTGTACCGGGCGACGCTCACGGTCGGGCCGGCCGACAGCAAGCTGACCCTCGAGATGACCCAGGGCCCGGGAAAGCTCCTGAGTACCGACGCATACGTCAAGGACGTCCAGGTTCGGTACCTGGCGCCTGCGAAATGAGATGGATTCGGTCGGAGTACCAGGTGTTGAGTTCGCACTAATATTGAGGCGGTTAATTGAATTGCGCCTGAGCACGTCTGCCAGGCGAGGAGGTAGGGCATGTCTGATCACAAGGTAGGCCGTCGCGATTTTCTGAGGAAGGCCACGGCGCTCACCGCCGCTGGCACGGCGGCCTTCAGCTGGGAAGAGTACCATCTGCTGGCACACCAGCAGCCGCCGCCTCAGGGACCGCCGCCTGGCTTTGGCGGTGGACGCGGAGGGCAGCAGCCCGTCTCCGACGTTGCGGGCCCGATGCCGATGGGCAAGCTGGGGCCCTACCAGCTCAGCCGCCTGATCGCCGGCCACAACCTCGTGGGCTGGCAGGCGCATTCGCGTGATCTGATTTACGTGTCCCAGTTGCTCCGCAACTACTTTACCGACGACAAGGTCCTCGAGACGTATAAGAAGTGCGAAGAAGTCGGCATCAACGCGTCGTACCTGCGCATCGAGGCCCGCAGCCTCAAGCTCGCCAAGCAGCACATCGCGAGCGGCGGGAAGATCCAGTGGATCGCCCAGATCGTGATCAACGAGAAGGACATCACGCGGGACATCATTCTGGCCGCCGAAGCCGGCGCGAAGATTGGCTACATCCGTGGACTGGAAGGCGACCGGTTCTTCAAGGCCGGGCAGATGGACGTGCTGGCGAAGGGCATCGAAGAGGCGAACAAGGCCGGCATCCTGTGCGGCCTCGCCGTCCATTCGCTCGACTGTCTGATCGAGGCCGAGAAGATGGGCGGGCTCGGCGCGGCCTTCTATCAGAAGACGTTCAACAGCGCGAAGTACTGGAGCGCCGGGCCGCCGGTGCCGCCGGATCCGAACTGGAAGCCGACGAAGGACCAGTTGGTCCAGGGCGAGTACGCGCCGGGCAACCACGACAACCTGTGGGAGACGACACCGCGCCAGACGACGGAGTTCTTCGCCAAGGTGTCGAAACCGTTCTTCGCCTACAAGGTGCTCGCCGCTGGCGCCATCAGCCCGCGTGAAGGCTTCAAGTACGCCTTCGACAACGGCGCGGACTTCATCTCGGTCGGGATGTACGACTTCCAGTTGAAGGACGACGTCAACATCACGAAGCAGCTGTTCGTCGACAAGTTCGCGGATCGCGCGCGCCCCTGGCGCGCGTAGTCAGGTTTCTCGTGCAAGGCCCGCACGCGCGGGCCTTGCACCCGTTGCACCCTGCCTCGTTCGCCCGGCGGCGCCACCCTACGGCGTCTCTGGCTTCTCCGTAAACACTCCCGCCGACCACGGCGTCGTCCAGACGATGTGCTCCGGACCGCAGGCACCTTCCATCCGCAGCACATGGATTCGCTTGTCGGGCTCGAAGAGCCGCTGCACGGCCTCGCGAGGCAGGATGAACGCCGCCTTCGTGAGGGCGTCCGATTCGGTCGCGCCCGCAGCCACGACGCTGACCTGGCACATCCCCTCAACCGGATTCCCGCTTCGCGGATCGAAGATGTGACTGTAGCGATGGCCGTCAACCACGACGAACTTCTCTGACACACCCGACGTCGAGACGGACGCGTCCCGGAGATGGACAACGCGGACCGGCCGCTCGCGGTTCGTCGGATCGCCGATGCCGAGCGTCCACGCGGGCCGACCGGGCGGGTGCCCGATGGCGTAGAGCGTGCTGCCACCGGCGCTGACGAGCGCCGAGGCGATGCCGGCGCGTTGCAGGACCTTCACCGCCATGTCCACCGCATAGCCCTTGCCGATTCCGCCGGGATCGAGCTCGAGCCCGGCCACGGTGTACGACACGGTGCCGGCGGTCTCGTCCAGGCGGACCTTGGCGAAGCCCGAGACCGCCCTGGCGGCCGCAATCTGATCGTCCGGCGGTTTCGCCGGCCGAGGCGTGAAGAACCCCCACGCGCGCACCAGGGGGCCGACGGTCGGGTCGAACGCCCCGCCGGTGGCGGTGAAGTACTCGCGGCAACGCTTTACGAACTGGAACAACTCATCGGAGACGCGAACCGGCCCGCGCGGCGCCTCGCGGTTCAGCGCGCTGAGTTCGCTCGCCGGGTCGTAGTTGCTCAGCAGCCGATCCACCCGCTGCATTTCGTCGAGCGCACTGGCGATGGCCCGCTCGGCGAGCGGCGCGTCGTCGTGATACACCTGAATCTCGCAGAACGTCCCCATGATCTTGCGCACCTGGCGGTGCAGCGACGGGGCGTCGTGCGCCGGCGCCACGGTGGCGGCGGCGAGGCATGCGAGAGCGACGGTCAGGACAGGGCGCATGAGCGGCACCTCTGCCTCGAAGCGTAGCACGAGGCCGCCAGACTTCCGGCGCCAACTGCCGTAGAATAGCGGCCATGACCACCAGCGGCACCGCGGCCCCCCTCAGCAAGGACGCTGAGAAGAAGATCCGCCGACAACTCGAACGCGTGCTGGCCAGCAGGGTGTTCCAGCAGGTCGACCGCCTGAAGCGCTTCTTGAGCTTCATCGTGCTCGAGACGCTGGCGGGCCGCCGCAGCGAGCTGAAGGAATATGTCGTCGGCGTGCAGGTGTTCGGCAAGGAAGAATCGTTCGATCCCCGCACGGACCCGGTCGTCCGCGTCCAGGCACGGCGCCTGCGTGCGCGGCTCGCCCAGTACTACCAGGAGGAAGGACAGGGCGACGAGGTCGTGATCGACCTGCCGAAGGGCGGGTACACCCCCAGCTTCACCCGGCGCGACTCGGTGACGCACCAGCGCCGCTCCATCGGCGCGGCGCTCCTGAGCCGGAACACCGTGGCCGTGTTGCCGCTGGCCGACCACAGTGCCACGGACTACTTCTGCCGTGGCGTTCGTGAAGAGATCATCCACCGTCTCGCCTCCATCGGAGGCCTGCGTGTGCTCGCCTGGGACCCGGCCGAGATGGCGGGCAGCGGCGATCCCCGGGAGTCCGCGAACAGGGCGACTGTCGCCACGGTCATCAGCGGGAGTGTGCGCACGCTCGGAGACAAGGTCCGCGTGACCACCCAGATCGTCGACGGCGCGACGGGGTGCTATCTGTGGTCGGAGTCGACGGACTCACACCTCGGCGATGCGTTCGGAATCCAGGAACGAGTGGCCCAGTCGATCGTCAGGCGGATTGAGCAGGAACTGATCGGCGCCGGCAGCGTCGGACCGGTACGACGCACGACCCCGAACCTGGCCGCGCAGAACCTGCTGCTGCAGGGCCGCTACCACCTGGGGCAGCGCACCGTCGAAAGCCTGCAGAAAGCCGTGGAGTTCTTCGAGCGGGCGCTCGTCGAGGACGCGCAGTACTCGCTGGCCCACAGCGGGTTGTCCGATGCCTACAGCCTGCTGGCGCACTACGGCGGCATGGCTCCGGCTGAGGTGTGGACCAAAGCCGCCTCGAGCGCGGCATCGGCCGTCATGCTGGACGACAATTCCGCCGAGGCCCACACCTCGCTGGCGCACGCGAAAGCCACCCAGGACTGGGACTGGCAGGGTGCCGAGCGCGAGTTCCTCGCGGCCATCGCCTTGGATCCCCGATACGCGACGGCGCGGCACTGGTATACGACGTCGTGCCTGACGCCGCTCGGCCGCATGGACGAGGCGCTCGAACAGATCCTGCTGGCGAGTGCGCTCGACCCGGTGTCGTCGATCGTCGCGCGTGATGTCGCTGTGACGTACTACTACAAGAAGGAGTTCGACCAGGCGCTCGAGCAGTGTGACCACACGATCGAGTTGAACCCGCACTTCTCCCCGGCCTACTGGACGCTTGGCCTGATCCAGGAGCAGCGGAAGGAACTTGACGAGTCCATCGCCGCGTTCCAGCGGGCCGCGCACCTGTCGCCGCGGAGTCCCCGCATGCAGGCAGCGCTGGCCCGGGCCTACGCGCTGGCGGGCAAACAGGAGGAAGCCGTCGCGATCCTGCACCAGATCGAGAAGCTCGCCACGGAACGATACGTGTCACCGTTCGAGTTCGCCCTGGTGCACTTCGCGCTCGGTCACCCCGGCGTCGGATACCGCTGGCTCTCGCAGGCGTTGAGACGGGGGATGACGCGCATGCGACCCTTTCGCTCCTCACTCTCCGCGCTCGCGCTGACGCTGCTGGTCGCGCTCGCGCCGGCCTGCACCGCGGCGCGGACTCCCGGGCCGGCCGTGGCTCCCGCGCGAGCGGGCGACGCGGTGGACATCGTCGTCCAGGGAGCGGTCGATTCGGAGGTCGACCCGCTCGTCGCGGCGTTGACCGGAGCGACGCGGATCCAGATCGCGTCGTGGACATTCTGGCGAGGCCGTCTCGGCGGCCGGAACGTGGTGGTGTCGCGCACCGAGGTCGGGCCGATCAATGCCGTCGCGGCAACGACGCTGGCGATCAGGACGTTTCACCCGAGACTGATCATCAATCAAGGCACCGCGGGAGCTGCCGATCCGGACCTCCGCGTGTTCGACATCATCGTCGGCGAGGCAACCGTCGACTATGGTGCGTTCAGGACGCCTCACATCGGCGCCGGTGGCGGCTCGGCCCAGCGGAACTGGACGCCGATACCACACCGGCTCCGGTTCGAGGGCGACGAGCGGGTACCGCTGCCGGTCTTCCCCGGCGACCCCGATGTGCTGGCGGCCGCCCTGGCGCAGCCGTACGCGCACGGGCGTGTGCTGAAGGGCATCATCGGGTCGGCTTTCCAGTACAACCAGGAAGTCGATCGGCTGGACTGGATCCGGCGGACGTACGGCGCGATTTCGGAGGACATGGAGAGCGCCTATGCCGCCGGAGCGGCGCTGGGCTTCGCCACGCCGTTCCTGGCGGTCAGGATCATCTCTGATTCGGACTACTACGCCCCGGGCATCCACCCGGACGCGGCCGGGCGCTGCGCGACGTTCGTGGCCACGCTCGTGGGGCGGGCGCCACTGCCGCAGGCGGCACGGTAGGCCCAAGCAGGTCGAAGGGCCGAATGCTATGCTGACGTCGTGCACATCCCGGACGGCTTTCTCCCG
>JAPKZP010000471.1 GCA_026393735.1 Acidobacteriota bacterium | reverse complement strand
GCAAGGCCCTGTCCTTGCCCAGGCGGCCCCGTCCCTCATCCTAAATCTCGAACGTCGAACGTCGAATCCCTCCTATAATCCCTTTGTGCAGGAAGCCGTGTTTGCTGCCGTCGTCCGCGCCCTCGAACGGGGCGAGGACGCCGCGCTGGTGACCATCATCTCGACAGAGGGATCGACGCCGCAGCGGGTCGGCGCGAAGCTGCTCGTACACGCGGACGGACGCACCATCGGCACGATTGGCGGTGGCTGCTACGAGAGCGATGCGGCCGGCAAGGCGCGGGAGATCATCCGGACGCGGCGCGCCACGGTCGTGCGGTACGACCTCAGCGACACGCTGGCGGAGGAGAACGGCCTCATCTGCGGAGGCCGGATGGAGGTGTTCATCGAACCGCTCGATCCGTCGCCCCGGTTGTATGTCGTCGGCGCGGGCCACGTCAGCCAGCACCTGGCGCGTGCCGCGCACGCGGTGGGATTCCGCATCACGGTCGTCGACGACCGCGAGAAGTTCGCGAACCGGGATCGCTTCCCGGATGCGACCGACCTCGTCGCTGACGACATCGCGTCCTGGCTGCGCGCCGCCGACCTGCCGCCGACGGCTTTCGTCGTCGTGGTCACGCGCGGCCACACGCACGACCTCGATGCCATGCTGGCCCTGGCCGATCGGCCGCTCCGCTACGTGGGCATGATTGGCAGCCGGGCGAAGGTCGCGCGCATCAAGGAGGCCCTGGCCGACTCGGGCGCGTCCGCGGCCTGGCTGTCTGGCGTCTACGCGCCGGTCGGCCTTCACATCGGCGCGGTGACGCCTGAGGAGATCGCCATCAGCATCGTGGCCGAGTTGATCGCGGTCCGCCGGGGCATCCCCGCCCACGGCCCGGGCTCCCCGACGCACATGCGGACCCGGGAATAGGAACGTCGCGGTGTCTTCGCTCCTGATTCGCGGCGGCACGATCCTGACCATGAACGACGCCCTCGATGTCGTGCAGGGTGACGTGTCGATCAGGGACGGACGCGTGGTAGCCGTCGGGGCTCCGATTCAGAGCCGCTACGACAGCACCATCGACGCGTCGGGCGCGCTGGTGCTCCCGGGATTCATCCAGACCCACATCCACCTCTGCCAGACGCTCTTCCGCGGGTACGCCGACGACCTGGCGCTCATCGACTGGCTGCGCCACCGCATCTGGCCGATGGAGGCGGCGCACACGCCCGCGTCGCTGCGGGCCTCGGCACGCCTCGCCGCGTGCGAGCTGCTGTCGACGGGCACCACGACGGTGCTCACGATGGAAACCGTCCACGACACCGACGTCGTGTTCGAGGAGATCGCCCGGCTGGGCCTGCGCGCCGTGATCGGCAAGTGCATGATGGACGCCGACTCGGCCGTGCCGGCGCGGCTGCTGGAGCCGACCGTGGCGTCGATCGACGAGAGCCTCGCGCTCTCGCGGCGGTGGAGCGGCGCCGCCGGAGGCCGCCTGCGCGCGGCGTTTGCGCCCCGCTTCGCCGTCTCGTGCTCGCGCGAACTGCTCGAGGCTGTCGGCTCGCTCTCGGCATCCGACGGCACGCTCGTGCACACACATGCCTCCGAGCAGCGCGCCGAGATCGCCATCGTCCAGGCCCGCACCGGCCGCCGGAACATCGAGTACTTCGCCGATGTCGGCCTCGCGTCCGAGCGCCTCTGCGTGG
>JAPKZP010000696.1 GCA_026393735.1 Acidobacteriota bacterium | reverse complement strand
GCGCACGAGTTGCCGGAGATCGACTTCCATATCAGCGACGGTAACCGGGCGAGCGGGCGGCGCGAGTCAGACGGCAACATCCACCGTCTCGGCTACGTGTCGTACGCGCGGGACCTTTTGCGCTACGCGCTCGTCATTCACCATGGTGGATCGGGAGTTCTCGCGCATGCGTTGGCGGCCGGCACGCCGAGCCTGGTCGTGCCCGCGGACTACGACCAGTTCGACAACGCTGCGCGGCTCGAAGTGGCGGGTGTCGGCGCGCGCGTGCGGCGGCCGGGCGAACTGTCCGGGCTGATCACGCGGGCGCTCGCCGATTCCGGCATGCGCGCGCGATGCCGGGCGATGCAGGCCCTGCTGCAGGCAAGCCGTGCCGAAGACCGCGTCGCGGCGCGGGTGTGCGACGCGCTCAGACTCTACTAGCTGGACCGCGGCTTCACCTTGTACAGGCGGCCATCGACGAACTGCACGTCGAAGTCATCCTCGTAGTGCAGGACGAGGCGGTCCCCGATCTTCTCGAACGACACGGGCTTCCCGAGGAGGACCACCACCTCATCGGGCGTCATGCCTTTCTTGAGGCTCGCCAGCGCGTCCGCGAGGCTTCGCGATTCCGCCGGAGCCGGGGCGGCCGTCGTCGGCGTCGCTGTTCGGGATGGCTTGCGCGTGGCCGGCTCCGGGTCCGTCCGCCCGCCCGTCGACTGGGCGTCCTGGCGTCGCATCCGTCCGCCGGCGCCGTCGCGGTAGTTGAGGGCGATCTGCGTGTCGAGCTTCCGGACCCGGTCAACGGCGCGCGAATGGTCGCCGAGCAGGTAGTTCGTCACCTTGTCTTCCGACCCGTACTTCTCGTCGAACCGCCGCCACAACCGAGGCGCGACCGAGGTGTCGAAGCCCGCCTCGTATGCGTAGCGCAGCCCGACGCGATCTGCCTGGTCTTCGAGATCCCGGCTGTACTTGTTTTCGCGCACGAGGGAGATGCCGGCCGCGATGACGGCTGCCGTGTCGGAGTCCGTCATCACGCCCACGCCGGCCTGGAGCAGGCCGTACCACATGTCTTTCTTCATCGACTTGCGAAGATGCTCGTGCGTCACGTGGACGAGCTCGTGCCCCAGCACGATGGCGAGTTCGTCGTCGTCCATGTCCGCCATGAGCCCCGTGTTGACCCAGATGGAGCCGTTTGCCATGGCAAACGCGTTCCAGTCCTTGCTGTCGATCACATAGACCCGGTAGGCATCGCGGTCGAGGTACCCAGGCACCAGGCGATTGACGATGGCGCGGACGCGATCGACGCGACGGCCACGCTCATAGATTTTCATCGGGGGCGCAGCGTCCTCCTCATCGTCGGCGATCTCGCCGGCCTTCAGCCACTCGTCCTCCGCCTGGTTCGCCTGATCGATCGCGTCCTCTTCGAACACGGCCGTGCCGTTTGCCTTCGCGGTGACCACCCGCGCGAGGAAGCTGCCGTCGGGCTGGCGTTCGCCCTCGACCTTCACCTCGTCGCCGAGTTCGATGGCGTCCCACCTTCTGTCCGTGTACCGAGTTCTCTCGCCGGGCCGCACGCGCTGGCCGTCGACGACCAGGACCGTGCCCGATCGCCACTCGGCGTAGCCTTGGATGGTTTCCTTGGCCTGCGCCAGCAGTGCCGGCGCGGGCGCGAACATGGTGATGCAGAAGACGGTGGCGACGAGTCGACGCATATGGCTCCTCCGGGACCGTCGGCGGCCGGACGCATGACAAACCTGAACGTTCCACGCCGCGCGCGCAGCTACACGGCGTGGTCGATCAGTTTGCCCGAAGATGTTGGTATTCCCGACTATTAGGATACAGGATTTCGGGCCCAGTGGGGAGGCCCTACACCATGACGCCGAAGTGTGCTTCGGCAGCGTCCTGTCTGGGTCGGTCGTCGCGCTGGCGTTTGACCAGAAGGCTCGTGCTATAATTGCAAATTCCGGCGGTCGCTCAGACGGCTGCCGGAGCATCCCAACGCGCCCTTAGCTCAGCTGGATAGAGCGTCTGGCTACGAACCAGGAG
>JAPKZP010000192.1 GCA_026393735.1 Acidobacteriota bacterium | reverse complement strand
GCCGCCGCCGATGACGACGAGCGCGTCGAGAAGCGTGGTGACGAACGAGATGGCATCGCCGGCCACCTCGCCGAGCTGCGCGAAGGCGCGACGGGCTGCGTCCGCGTTGCCGGGTGCCTCACCCCTGGCGATGTCCGCGATCATCTTCGGCTCCGGCACATCGGTGATCGGCACGCCGGCACACGCGGCGTAGGCGCTGCGGACCGCGCGGATCGACACGCCTTCTTCGACGTTCGTGCCAGGCACGAGCTTGTTTCGCAGCAGCCAGACTTCTCCGCCGAGGGAGTTGTCACCCGTGTAGAGCGCGCCCTTGTGCACGATCCCGCAGCCGAACCCCGTGCCCATCGTGAAGCCGACGAGGTTCTGGTAACGCTTCGGGCTTCCCGCGCGCTCGAGCCTGGCGTTTACGTCGGGCAGCAGGCCGGCCGCGGCCTCGCCGACGGCGAACAGGTCACCGTCGTTGTTGATGAACACCGGCAGCCCGAAATGGTCCTCCAGCATCGGGCCCAGCGCCACGTTGCGGTACGCCGTCAGGTTGGGGGGGGCCACCACGATGCCGCGGGCGTAATCGCACGGGCCGGGAAACGCGAAGCTGATCGCGACCGGTGGCCGCGGGATCTCCGCCCTGATACGTTCGAACCCATCCACCATCGTGGCGAGCGACGCCTCCAGGTCGTCCGCCCGGGCCGGAAGCGTCAGGGCGGCGGCGACGGACTTGTGGCCCGCCATCGCGCCGAACACGAAGTTCGTGCCGCCCGCATCGAGCGTCAGGACGACTCGATCGTCCGCAGCGTAATCACGCATGGTCGCCTCCGGCGGTCGTCGACAGGTTCGCAAAGGCCCGCCAGGTGATGTAGCCGACGGCTGCGATCGGCACCAGGAACCCGGCCAGCACCGTCGTCCGGTCCGCCAGCATGCCCATGACCGGCGGCAGGAACGCACCGCCGACGATGGCGGTGACCATCAGCCCCGACAACTCGTTGGTGTGCGACGGCATCTTCTCCACAGTAATCGAGAACACGAGCGGGAAGATGTTCGCGAAGCCGAGGCCCACCACGACGAAGCTGGCGAGCGCGAGGGTCGATGACGGCAGGAAGAGCCCCGCGAGACCGGCAAGCGACAGCAGGCAGGTGACGACGAGGAACCGCCTCGGCGCCATCCACGTGAGAATCACGCTGCCGGAGAAACGGCCGATGGTCAGCGCGGTGAAGAAGAGGCCCGTGCCGAGCAGGCCCTCGCGGTTGATGTCGATGCCGAACCGGTCCTTCAGCAGCAGCGGGATGCCGGCGCTGACGCTGACTTCGGCCCCGACGTAGAGGAAGATGGCAGCCACCATCGACAACACGTACGGATTCGCCAGCAGGGCGAGGCACGAACCCAGCGTGGCGGCCGACCGATCGGGTTTCTGTTCCGGCACCTTGAGCGTCGCCACGGCCACGATGGTGAGCGCAATGGCGGCGGCGTACACCGGGAAGATGACGCCCCAACTCGCGCCGAAGCTGCGGGCAGCCACGACGGGGATGACGGCGCCCGACAACGATCCGACGGCCTTCACGAACTGACCGAGCGTGAGGTTGCGGGCGAAGCGGCCTTCGTCCGAGACATCGCGCATGATCGGGTTGCCCGCCACCTGGAGGATGGCGGCGCCGGCGCCGAGCAGGAGAATCGTCAGCAGGAACCGGGTGAACGTCGTCAGGCCGAAGCTCGCGTTCATCAGGCCGACAAAGGCCACGAGCAGCCCCATCATCAGCACGAACTTCTTGCCGCGGCGGTCCTGCAGCACGCCCATCGGGACCGACAGCAGGCCGAACATGATGAACCCGGTGAACGGGATCATGGCAGCGACGGCGTTGCTCAATTGGAACTCGTCGCGGGCCAGCCCGACGAACGGGCCGACGGCGTCCCCGAAGCCCATGGCGAGAAACGCCAGGAAGATCGGCAGCGTGCGCAGCTTCATATCACTCTCCTGCCCCTGCGGGAGGCAACGTCGGTCGGGCCCGCGACGCTGCCGACGGTGACAGCCACCGACGCGACGAGGATCACTCGCCTCATGCTCATGGGGTCCGCCCTGGCTGGGGGAGCGCGAACGGGAGGTCCTGCTTGGCGAGCGGCGCCCCGAGGAGCATCCGCTGAGCTTCGCCGGCCAGCCTCAGGTACCAGTCCTTCGGCACGGCCTCGCCGTCCGCGTCCAGCGTGAGGAAGCGGGTCTCGACCGGCGCCGCCCGGTCCGTCTCCGTCAGCTTGAACATCGCGGTGCCCTCGTCGACCTCGTCGAACATGGCGCCGTAGAGCATGGTGCTCGCGAGGCGCACGGCGTTC
>JAPKZP010000029.1 GCA_026393735.1 Acidobacteriota bacterium | reverse complement strand
GGCCCGCAGGGTGTTCGTATAGTCGACCTGCAGGATCGAGTTCTTCTTCACGATGCCAAACAGCATCATCAGGCCGATGGCGCTGTAGACGTTGATCGTCATGCCGAACGCGACCAGCGCCAGCAGGCCGGCGGGCAGGCTGAGCGGCAGCGCCGTCATGATCGTGAGCGGGTGGATGAAGCTGTTGAACTGCGAGGCAAGCACCATGTAGATGAACGCCACGGAGAGGAAGATCGCGATGAGGAAGTCGTTGGACGCTTCGTCCATCGTCTTCGCGTTGCCGCCGAAGATCGCCTGGTAGCCCGGCTTCAGATTCAACTCGTTAACCTTCAGGCGCGCCGCCGCCACGACTTCGCCAAGTGGCACCTTGTCGAGGTTGGCGCTCACCGAGATCTGACGCTGCCGGTTGTACCGGTCGATCGATGCAGGGCCGTACCCCGAGACCAGCTGCGCCACGTCGCTGACGCGCACCGTCTTCTGGGTCGTCGACGGCACGAGCAGCAGTCCCATGCTGGCTGGATTCGTGCGGAACTCCTGGTCGAGCCGGAGGTTGACGCTGAACTGATCGTCGCCGTCCTTGTACTGGGAGACCTCGGTGCCGCCGACGAGCGTGCGCAGGCTGGACGCCAGCGAATCGATGTTCACGCCGAGGTCGGCCGCCCGTGCGCGGTCGGTCAGGATCCGCAGCTCCGGCTGGGTTGGTTCGTAGCTGCGATCCACGTCGACGACGCCCCTGATGTCCTTGATCTTTTCCATCAACTGGGACGTGTACTCGACCAGTTGGTCGATGTCCGGACCCTGGATGATGATGCCGAGACGGTTTCCGCCGCCGCCGCCGCCACCGCCGCCGCGGCCACCCGCACTCGAGGCGCCCGAGAGGTCGGTGCCGCCCGACACGCTGATCCGGGCGCCGGGATAACCCCGCATCAGGCCTCGCGCCTGGCGCATGAGTTCCTGCTGGCTCATCTTCCGGTCCTCGAGGTCCGTCATCTTGACGTAGAAGTTGGCGTTGCCGGCGCCCACGCTCGTCAGGACCGTTTCAACCTCGGGCAGGCGCCTCAACTGCGCCTCGATCGGCGCGATGTACTCGTCCGTGCGCAGGAAACTCGTGCCCTTCGGCAGGCGGACGTTCACGCTGAACTCGCTCTGGTCGTCGTCCGGCACGAGTTCCTTGCCGACGAAGGGGAACACGACCGCCACGGAGACGACGACAACGCCGGCGAAGCCCAGCATGAGACCCCGGTGATGCAGCGACCAGTTGAGCATCCGCCCGTACCGGCGGTCGATCCACGCGTAGAACCCGCGCGACTTCGTCTGCTGGTGTCCGGCCTTTGCATCGATGTCGCGCAGCCACCAGGCGCACAGGGCCGGCGTCAGCGTAAAGGACACGAACATCGAGATCAGGATTGCGGCCGCCGACGTGATGCCAAAGCTGAAGAAGTAGCGGCCCACCTGCCCGGTCATGAACGCCACGGGCAGGAAGATGACGACGAGCGACAGCGTCGTGGCCATGACGGCGAGGCCGATTTCGGCCGTGGCCTTCTTCGCCGCCTCGCGTGGCGAGACCTTCTTCTCCTCGAGATACCGGAAGATGTTCTCGAGGACGACGATCGCGTCGTCGATCACGATGCCTGTCGCGAGCGACAGCGAGAGCATCGTCATGTTGTTCAGGGTGAAGCCGAGGACCTTCATCACGGTGAACGTGCCGATGATCGACGTCGGGATCGCCAGGGCGGCGATGATCGTGACGCGCCAGTTCCGGATGAACAGGAACACCACGCAGCTCGCGAGCAACCCGCCGAGCAACAGGTGCAGCTTGATGTCCTCGAACGACCGCCGGATGAATCGCGACTGGTCACGGATCGGCTGCAGCTTGAAATCGGACGGCAGCGACGGCTTGATCCGTTCCAGCCGCGCCAGGACGCGGTCCACGACGTCGACCGTGTTCGTGCCCGACTGCTTGCGGATCTGGAGGGAGATCGCGGGGCGACCGTCCACGCGGATCGCGCTGCGTGGTTCCTCGACCGTATCGAGGACGCGGCCGACGTCGTTGAACCGGATCACCGCGCCGTCCTTGTACGAAATGATGATCTTCCCGAAATCCTGCACGTCGGTCAGGCGGCCCATTGTCCGTAGCGCAATCTCCGACGGGCCGTTGATGTAGGTGCCGCCAGGGATCTCGACGTTCTGTCTGCTGACCGCCTGGCTGACCTGGTCCACCGTCAGCCCATACGCATTCAGCCGGTCCGCGTTCAGCAAGAGCTGAATCTCCCGGTGGCGATCGCCGTTGAACATCACCTCGCCGACGTCCTGGACCGTTTCGAGGACCTGCTTGATCCGCTTGTCGGCGATCTCGGTGATCTCCTTGGGCGTGCGGTCACCCGAGACGACGATGGTGAGGATGGGCGACGAGTCCGGATCGATCTTGTTGATATATGGCGGGTTGGTGTCGCGCGGGAAGCGGCCCACGACCGTGGCGACCTTGTCGCGCACGTCCTGGACCGCGGTTTCGATGTCACGCTCGAGGACGAAGGTGATCGACACGCGCGACGATCCCTGGTCGGAACTCGCGCGCAGTTCGTCCACGCCGCTGATGCTGTTGACGACCGATTCAACCGGCTTGGTGATCTGGGACTCGATCTCCTCGGCGCTGGCGCCCCGCAGCGACGTCATGACCGTGACCGTCGGGTAGTCGGTTTTCGGCATCAGGTCCAGGCCCAGTTCCCGGTACGAGAACCAGCCCATG
>JAPKZP010000124.1 GCA_026393735.1 Acidobacteriota bacterium | reverse complement strand
TGTCGTCCATTCCGAGGTCCGCCAGCGTCGTGTTCAGCTTGATAGTGCCGTTCTCCACCCAGTAGCCATACAGCATGGCGAGAATGCTCTTGCGGGCCGAGGCTATGTACGAGAGCTCTTCGATGTCGCCGTACCGGAAGACCACGCGTCCACGGTCCACGACCACGAGACCGGTGGTGTTCGAGCTGTCCCGGATGAAGTCGCTGGTCTTCCGGAGCAACTCGGGCGACCAGCCGTAGGCCGCGAGCTTCTCTCCCGCAACGTACTCCCAGCTCGCTCCAGGGAAGACCGCGTCGTTGTGAACCTGCGCTCGCACCGAAGGGAGGAGCGCCAGGACGAACACGGCAACAACGAGGGCCAGACGCGGGCCGCGGACTCGGACGTATCTCATCGAACGCCTCCCGGGTGATGTCTGTGAACAGCGAGGCCGCCGCTGCGCGTCGTCGGCCCCGGGCACAGGGCCGATTATGGCCGAAGCAGCCGAGTTGTCGAGGGCATTCGCACTACACTGAAGGCATTCGTGGCGCAGGGGAGTCGACGACATCTTCATGCCGCGAGAACGGGGAGTGAAACCGCCGGTCGAGTCGTGGCACCCACACATGGCTGAATCCATGAACCCGCGGAACGCGAACTGGACGACGTTACAGGCCCCGCGCCTGGCGACGGCCACCCGGCGACCGGCGCGGGGAACGTTCATTGAGCGCCCTCATCGGTTCGCCGCGCGTGTCGCGCTGCGCGACGGCACGTGCGTGGACGCCCACGTTCCGAACCCCGGCCGGCTGACGGGCGTGATTGCGCCAGGCTGCGAGGTGGCCCTCGACGGCCCGTACCCGCCGCCGCGGGCTCTCACGCATACCGTCGTCGCGGCCAGGCCGTCGCGGGTGTGGATCGGGACGAACACCCTTTATGCGAACCGTGTCTTTCCGGCGCTGCGAGCGGCAGGGCTCTTTCCAGAGTTAGGAGATGGTGCGGCAGCCGCCGAGGTGAAGCATGGCCACTCGCGGTTCGACTTCCAGATTGGCCGTCGGTTTGTCGAGGTGAAGTCGGTCACGCTGGCAGAAGGCCGCTCGGGGTTGTTTCCCGACGCCGTCACCGCGCGTGGTGCCCGTCACTGCGACGAACTGGCGGCGCTCGCGCGCAAGGGCACGGCGTGCGCGATCGTCTTCGTGGCGCAGCGTGGGGATGTCGACTCGATCGCGCCGGAGGACACCGTGGACCCGGTCTTCGGCCGAGCCATCCGCGCCGCCGCCAGAGCCGGGGTACTGGTGCTGGCGTGCGCACTCGACCTCATACCCGAAGGCGCCCGCGCCGCCCGCCGCATCCCCGTGATCCTGAAATAACCTCTCCGGGAGAGGTTTCTTCCATTACGTTTCCGTAACCGCTCCGGGAGCGGTTATTCGGGAGCGGTTACTGCGATTCGGCGGAGAGGGCCTGCTGGATGAGGTCCCATGCGCGGGCGACGTGGCGCCCGGTCGTCTTCAGGTTCCCGATAGCGACGCGCAGCGTGTACGTGCCGTGCAGCACTGTCTGCGAGATGAAGATCTCGCCCGACGCGTTCACGCGCGTCATGATGCGCTCGTTGAGGCTCGCCAGTTCGCCCTCCGTCCACGTCCGGCCGGCAGGCCGTGCGCGGAAGCACACCACGCTGAAGGGCGTGGGCGCGAGGCGCTCGAAGTCCGGATGAGCATCGACCCATCCGGCCAGGTCCTGTGCCAGCCGGATGTGCGCACGCAGGCGGTCGCGCACGCCCTCGGCGCCGAAGTACCGGAGGATCATCCACAGCTTCAGCGACCGGAACCGCCGGCCTAACTGGACGCCGGTGTCCATCAGGTTGCGCGCGCCGTCCGGCGTCTTCAGGTACTCGGGCGTCAGCGAGAATGCCTGGCGCACGACGTCCATGCGACGGCAGAAGAACGCGCTCAGGTCGAACGGCGTGAACAACCACTTGTGCGGGTTCATGACCAGCGAGTCGGCGCGGTCAGCCCCGGCGAAGTGATGGGCGCACTCGGGCAGCATCGCCGTCGGACCGGCGTACGCCGCGTCCACGTGCAGCCACAGGGATTCTGCCGCGCAGATGTCCGCGATGGCGGCGACGGGATCGACGCTGGTCGACGAGGTCGAGCCCACGGTGGCGACCGCGGCCATCGGGAGGAATCCGGCCGCGCGATCCTCCACGATGGCGGCGCGCAGCAGGGCGGGCTGCATGCGGAACTCCGCGTCCGAGGGGATCTTCCGCAGCGCCTGGTGACCGAGGCCGGCAAGGATGACGCCCTTGTCGATGGACGAGTGCGTCTGGTCGGAGCAGTACACGCGCAGGCGCGGCACATCGGCACGGCCCGCGAGGCCAAGCTGCCGGACCTGCGGCACGGCTGCCTCCCGGGCGGCCGCGATCGCGTGCAGCGTCGAGATCGACGCGGTGTCGTAGATGACACCTTCGAAGCTGTCGGGCAGGCCGATGAGCTGGCGGAGCCAGCCCATCGCCACCTCCTCAAGCTCCGTAGCGGCGGGCGAGGTGCGCCACAGCATGGCCTGCTGGTTCAACGCGGACGCGATGAAGTCGGCCAGCACACCCGGCGCGCTCGCGGTGATGGAGAAGTACGCCATGAAGCCGGGGTGGCTCCAGTGCGTCATACCCGGCATGAGCACGCGGTTGAAATCGTCGAGAATGGCGTCGAAGGATTCAGCCGTCTCCGGGGCCTGGCCAGGAAGCGCCTTCCGGATGTCTCCAGGCGCCACGCGCGCGAGCACGGGGTAGCGCTCCGTGTCTTCCATGAACCGCGCGATCCACTCGACCACCTCGTGGCCGTGTCGGCGGAACTCATCCGGGCTCATGTCGCCGGGCGGGATCGTGGCGTCTCCCTTCACGTCGCATCCTCCTGTCTGCGCCGTGAATTGTAGTGCGTCTGCCCGATCGCACGCGGAATTGTGACGGAGGCTGTGACGGAGGTCGCGTGACGGACCCGGCCACCGGGAGCCGCGCGTGTGCCGACAAAAACAAACGGGCGGTGCCGGCATACCCGGCAGCGCCCGTCACGGCCCCGACGTGAAGGGCAGGCCCCGGGGCCGAGGCCCGCCCTTGCTATGCTGCGCTCTACAACTGCGGTGCCCGCTCGATTGTCACCGTCACCGGTTGCTTGAGGCGCACGGTGACCGGCGTGCCGGCCTTCAGTTCGGCGGGATTGCGCCCGCCCGCCATCACCGCGGCAGTGCCGCCGGCCGCGCCCACCGAGCCCCCGATTGCCGCGCCCTTGCCGCCACCGATGATGGCCCCAAGGATCGCCCCGCCGACGGCGGCGGCGCCAACCTTCGCGGCGCTCTCCTGCCCGGGCGACTTGCCTTCACGGAAGATCGCCTCGGTGTCGATCGGCAGTCTCGTGCCGTCGGCCATGACGAGCGTGTGGAAGCGCACGCCGAGCTTCGCGGCGTTCTTCATCTTGCCGCCCCGGTCGACCTGCACGACCGATCCCAGCACACGCGTGCCGGACGGAACCGCCAGGTCGTTGCCCACGCGGACGTCGCGCGTCACCTTGGCGTTCACCGGATCCTCAACCTTGGCCACTTCACTCGACACGCTCGACTCGAGCTGCAGCCCCAGCACCGAGTCAGCCGAGACCACGAGTTCCTCAAACTGCTTGGGCGGCGGTCCCGGAGGAGGAGGCGGCGGCGCGACCGGTTCCGGCACGGTGTTCGTGCTGACCGGCGGCGGCTCGGTCGGCGGGGTCGCGGCAGTGGTCGCGTTCCCGCTCGGCCACGGCTTGTCTACGCCCGTCCAGCCCGGCGCCTGCGACGCCGGAGGCTCCGCTGCGCCCGGGGCTGTCTGGCTCGTCTGGCTCGGCTTGCTCGAAGGCTTGCCAGCCGGCCGCGCCGTGGCCGGCGGAACCGAGCGGCCCATCGTCGCCGCCGGCGCGACCGGCGTGGTCGCCTCGGCCGGCGCACTGATGGGTGCCGGGTCCGTCACGATGTTCTCAGTGCCCGTCGCCGGCGGAACTTGCGTGCCGGCCGCGGGCTGGGTCAGGTCGGAGGCCACCGTCACCCCGGGTTCCGGGGCTGACACGACCGTTGATTGTGGGCGCAGTGCCAGGTAGGCGCCGAAACCGGCGGCAACCAGGCACATCAGCACCGCCACACCGACCGCTAGGTTCTTTGACATGATCGTCTCCCGCGCTACATCAGGGACCAGAGCAATTCCCGTGCCCGGGTTTTCGTTCAGCTTTCCGCCGGGAAGCGTCGATCTGGCTGCAGTTTACCAGAATGGGGACGATCGGGAGTGTGGCTGCCGGGTGACACTGGGCACCTCGCCCGAAACCTGGCGTCCTGATTTGCAAACGGGGGCGCTGACAGGCAGAATGACAGCGCCATGAAGATCCTGGACCAGTTTGTGCGGGATGGCGACCGCCTGTTCCGGTGGCGGAGCTACTTCCCCCTGCTGCTGGTCCCAGTTCTTGTCGCCGGTGTGATGACGACACCCACACCATTCTCGTCCCGCGTGTTCGAACGCGCCTGGGAGACCCTGGCAGTAATCGTGGCGCTCGTCGGGCTCGGCCTCCGGGTCTGGGCCGTCGGCTCGGCGCCGTCCGGCACCTCCGAGCGGAGCACCGTGAATCCTCGCGCCTCCGAGCTCAGGACCACCGGTGTCTATTCCATCGTGCGGCATCCGCTCTATGTCGCCAACGGTCTGATGGCGTTCGGCCTCTCGCTCTTCCCCGCGGTCTGGTACCTCCCGATTGTGCTGGCGACGACGACCCTCCTGTACTACGAGCGGATTGCGGCGCGTGAAGAGGCGTTTCTCATCGAACGGTTCGGCGAGGTCTTCGACACGTGGTCCGCGCGCGTGCCGGCGGTTGTTCCTTCGCCGGGAGCTTACAAGCGATCGACGACGCGCTTCTCGTGGAAGAAAGTCCTGCGGCACGAGTTCCACGGCCTGCTCGTGATTGCCGCCGGCGCCTTCGTACTCGACGCACTCCAGGAATCATGGCGGGTGCGCGCCTGGGCTGCCGACGATCCGTGGATCTGGTTCTGCGCCGCGAGCGCGGCGCTGTTTCTGATATTCGCGGCCCTCAAGCGGGGCACGCGCCTGCTCGAGACGTGACGATGGCCCTGCTCACCCGCGCCGAGATCGAGACGGCCTTGCGCGACCTTCCCGGGTGGAGCTATGAGCGCAACTCGCTGACCAAGCTGTACACCTTCGCGGGATTCCCCGAGGCGGTGGCGTTCGTGAACCGGCTGGTGCCAGGCTCGGAGGCAACGGACCATCATCCCGACCTCGCCATCAGCTATCGACGCGTGACAGTGATGTTCTCCACGCACAGCACGGGCGGCGTGACGGAAAAGGACATCGCCGGCGCGCGGCTGGCGGACCAATGCGCCTGAAGAAGTACTACAGTTCGCGGGAGGTCACGTCGCTCACGGGCCTGACGGCCGATCAGCTGCGCTGGTGGGAACGCCAGAAGCTCGTGCAGCCGGCGGTCGCCTCGCACCGGACCGAGGCCGGCGGATTCACCGAACGCCGCTACACCCCGGTAGACCTGCTCGAGATCATGGTGCTGGCCGATCTGCGCCGCCGCGGCTTCTCGCTGGTGCACCTTCGAGGCCTGCTCGACACGCTGCGCGACTACTTCCAGGTACGCCTGTTCGAGGCGACCGGAGAGGGCGGCCGCGTGACGCTGCTCACGGACGGCCGGGACGTCTATGCCCGCACCCTGGATGGCCGCTTCTTCAACCTGCTGAAAGACCCCACGCAGCCGCTCCTCGTGATTGGCGAGGAAGCCAGCTTCAAAGTGCTCGCCTCGCGTGCCCGGCCGCGGAAGAAGAAGGCGAAGAAGGCGGAACCGCCCCGCGAACACCAGACGCCCGAAGAGTAGTCAGTACCCCGCCAGGTAACCCGGCCGCGCCTTCACCTGCACGTTCCGGCCTTTCACGCGCACGCTGAGCCGGTGCCACCCCTCGGCGGGAACCCCGCTCGGCGAGTAGCTCACGAGGTAGCGCTGGCGGAACTCGTCGAGCACCTGGCGGAACACGACGCTCAGGCTCTTCGTGGATTCGATCTCGAACAGCCGCCCGCCCGTCTGCTCGCTCAGGTCGCTCAGGAACTCGGGTTTCGGGCCCTGGCCCGCCGAGACGGCGTACACCACGGCATCGCAGCGCTTGGAGATGTCCAGCACGGCGCCCGGCGTGAGCCAACTCGACGTGTCGAGACCGTCGCTGAAGACGATGACGAGGGCGCGGCCGACGTCGGACTCCCCGAGCATCATCCCGGTGAAGCTGGCGTCTACGACCGACGTATTGCCCGTCGGCTCCGCCTCTTCAAGCGCCTTCCGCACGCGGCTCCAGTCGGCCGTCAGATCGGCACCGAGGACCACCATGTGATTGAACGTAATGAGTGCGGCCTGATCGCCCTTCTTCAGCCCGTCCAGCAATCCCAGGCCGGCCGAGCGCAGGTGCAAGAGGCGCTCGCCCACCACGCTGTCGCTCATGTCGAGGGTGAGGACGACATTGAGCGGCAACTGCTCGAAGCTGACGAGATCCACCTGCTGCTTCACGCCGTTGTCGAGCACCTCGAAGTCGGCGAGGCCAAGGTCGCGGACCGGCCTGCCGTTCTCGGCGACCAGCACGTCCACCCGCACCGCCTCGACCCTGGTTGAAAAATTGGCGTTCTGCGCCATCGCGGCCAGAGAGGCAGCAGGGATGAGCAGCGCGAGGATCGCCGCCTGCCGCAGGTTCATCGTGAGCCTCCGGCGGGGAACGGACGGTAGAGCTCGCGCAGCAGTACGTCTGAGTTCTGATTCAGCCAGCCGTAGTACTTCCACCACGGATCGGGCCGATCGCGCTCGTCTGCCGGGAGCGTGAACACGTCGCGCAGCGCGCGCAGCGCACCTTCGCGATCCCCGTGCCGGCGCGCGAGATGGCTGAGCGCCACCCGGGGCGCCTGCGCCAGTGGAAAGAGCGCGGCCGCGTCGTTGTAGCAGGCACGCGCCGCGTCCCTGCTGCCTAATGCCTGCTCCTCATCGCCGAGGAACAACGCCGCGTAGTAGCGCAGGATCGGCCCCTGCGCCGAAGGCGCCGCCCTTCGAAGCTCGGCAGCGGCTTCCTCGTGCCGTCCCAGACGGCCCAGGACCGCGCCGCGGTGCACCCGGGCTTCGACGAAGTCGGGGTTCACCTCGAGGGCACGGCCGTAGTGCTCTGCGGCCTCCTTCAGATGCACGGAGGCCGGCCGCCTGTCGGCCCCGCTCGCATGCGCGGCCGGCTGCACGTGCGGCGCCGAAAACGCTTCGTGGAAGTAGCCGTGCTCGAAGAGGATGCCAGGATCCATCGGAAAGAGCTGGGCGGCGTGCTCGATCTGCGGATCCGCATCTGCCAGGTCACTTTGTCCGAGCATGTGCGCGATGGTCGCGTAGTACCAGAGCCGCACCATCGGGTCTTTTCTGGGGTCGGGTTTCACGGCGTCCAGCAGTGCCCGTCCTTGCACCCAGTGGGTTCCGGCGCAACCGCTTCCCACACTGCGTCCATCCTCGACGAGAACCGTGGACCGGGCCAGGCAGCCAATGGACGACGGACTCATCGGGACGATGAACATCGCCACGTCTGCGTGAAGGAGCGCAGCCCGCTTCAGGATCCGGGTCGCGTCGCCGCGCACGGACTCGTCTTCCGAGAGACCCAGGATCTCCTGGACGTCAGACAGATTGAGGTGGTGCTCTTTGTACGTGACGCTCGCGCGACGCGCGCGCAGACGCTGCTGAAGCGCCACGAGCGCGAAGAAGTCGGTCCTGAGCTCTTCCAGCTCCGCCTCGGACCACGACCCGACGATGCGTGCGGGCATGTCGTCGTCGCCGGGGCTGTGCTCTCTCACCATCCGCAACCACAGGGTAAGGCGTTCGAGCCAGGGGGGCACGTCGGTCGCCTGTGCGACTGAGCCCGAATCCGTGGCGCGGACAGCATCCGGCCCGGCGATCGCGAGTGGCGCCGTCACGGCGAGCAGGAACACGACCACCATCGCGCGCCGCACAAGTGCGCGCAATAGAGCAGGCACATCCAGGCGAGCGACCGTCGGCGCGTAGCGCATGATCACGAACGTGAGGTCTGCGGAGTATAGCCCATGTCCCGAGACGGAGGCCGGACGCCGACCCAACCGTGCCGCCGACTGGTAGCATCTCCCCACTCGCTGTGCTATAAGCACGAGTTTGTAGCCGCTCCACAACCCGCGGCTCGTCGTCGGGAGCTCTCCCGAGAGGAGTCAGACCGCATGCACACAGGGCCTTCCCGCCTGGTTCGCACCCGTCTGCTGTTCACCCTCGTCATCGTGGCATGCGCTCTTCTGGCCATGCCGATCCAGGCGCAGAAAGCCCCGGCGCCCCAGAAGCTCGACGAGGCGTACACGAAGCTGATCAAGGACTACACGCAGGATCCGCGCATCAGCACGGAACTCGTGGATCACATGCCGCTCAGCGCGACGGTGCCCTCGCCGCTCAAGTTCCTGGGCCGCATCCCCGGGACGCCCGGCGAGCTCACGTACGCGAAGGACATCCAGCGCTACTACGAGGCGCTCGCGAAAGCGTCGCCGCGCTTCAAGTACTGGACGATCGGCAAGACGGAAGAAGGCCGCGACATGATCCTGCTCGCGGTCGCGGACGAGGCGACGATCAGGACGCTCGACAAGTACAAGGGCGATCTCGCGGCGCTGACCGACCCGCGCAAGACGACCGAGGCGCAGGCCCGGCAGATCATTAAGACCTCGAAGCCGATCTACTGGGTGACGGCCGGCATGCACTCCGGCGAGACGGGCGGGCCCGAAATGCTCCTCGAGCTGCCGTACCGCCTGGCGGTCGAAGAGACACCCTTCATCCAGAACATCCGCAACAACGTCATCGTCTTCATCACGCCCGTGCTCGAGGTGGACGGCCGCGAGAAGCACGTCGACACGTACTACTACGGCAAGAAGACGGGCAAGCAGCGCCCGCCGCTCGTCTATTGGGGCAAGTACGTCGCGCACGACGACAACCGCGACGCGATGGGCCAGTTCCTCAAGCTCACGCAGCACGTGAACAAGACCTTCCTCGAGTGGAAGCCGACGATTCTCCACGACCTGCACGAGGCCTCCAACTACCTCTACGCGTCCACGGGCACGGGCCCGTATACCGAGTCGCTGGACGCGATCACCATCGACGAGTGGTGGGCGCTGGCCAACACCGAAGTGATGGAGATGGCCAAGCGCAACGTGCCCGGCGTGTGGACCTACGGGTTCTACGACGGCTGGGTGCCCAACTACATGTTCTTCATCGCGCACACGAAGAACGCCGTGGGCCGCTTCTACGAGGTCCAGAGCTACGGCCCGGACGTGGTGGAGAGCCTGCGGATGGGCCCGAACGCGACGAGCCGCGAGTGGTTCCGGCCGAACCCGCCACTCCCGGTCATCAAGTGGGGACCGCGCAACAACACCAACATCCAGGAGTCGGCGCTCCTCTTCGCGCT
>JAPKZP010000278.1 GCA_026393735.1 Acidobacteriota bacterium | reverse complement strand
TGCCGGGCCGACCAGCCATCCGCCCGCGCGCCCGTCGGCCAGAACGCCCGCCTGACGTGCCTCCTGCTCAGGCTGCTGCCCGATCGCGTGCGGGAGTTCGCCGTGCGGAAACACTACCGACTCTGAGCCGTCGTGCGATTCCGGGCCGGCGCGATGGGGCTGGCCTCAGAACGCGACGTGCTCGGTGCGGCGGATGATCTCGTCCTGCAGCGCCTCCGAGAGGTCGCAGAAGTAGTCGCTGTAGCCCGCCACGCGGACGATGAGGTCGCGGTGCGCAGCCGGGTTGGCCTGGGCCTCGCGGAGCGCGGCGGCCGAGACCACGTTGAACTGCATGTGGTGCCCGTCGAGCTTGAAGTAGGCCCGCACCAGGCTGTGGAGGCTGTCGATGCCGCCGTCGCCTTCGAGCAGGCTTGGCGTGAACTTCATGTTCAGCAGCGTGCCGCCGGTCTTCACGTGATCCATCTTGGCCGCTGACTTCAGCACCGCCGTCGGGCCGTTGCGGTCGACGCCCTGCACGGGGCTGATGCCCTCGGACACCGGCTGGCCCTCCCGCCGTCCATCGGCGGACGCCAGGCAGACCTCGCCGAAGTAGACGTGGCAGGTCGTGGGCAGCATTTCGAGGCGGTACGCGCCGCCCTTGGTGTTGGGCCGGCCGTCGATGGCGTCGAACAGCATCCGGAATGTCCGCGTCATCAGCGCATCGGCGTAATCGTCGTCGTTGCCGTACTTGTGCGTCTTGTGGACGAGGCGCTGCTGGAGCGTCTCGTGCGCGTTGTAGTCAGCATCGAGGATCTCGACGAAGCGCGGAAGCGAGAGGTCGCCCCGATCGAACACCGTCTCCTTGATCGCCGACAGGCTGTCCGTGATGCTGCCGATGCCGACGGCCTGGATGAACGTGTTGTTGTAGCGTGCGCCGCCCGCGTTGTAGTCCTTGCCCCTCGCGATGCAGTCGTCGGTGATGACCGACAGGAACGTGTGCGGCATGCGCGTGGCGTAGAGGCGCTCGATGAGCTGGTTGCCGCGGATTTTGATGTCCAGGAGGTGCCGGACCTGGACCTCGAACGCGGCGAACAGGTCGTCGAACGTCCTGAACCGCGCCGCGTCGCCGGTCCGCGCGCCCACGTACGTTCCGGTTCGCACGTCGAACCCGTCGTGGAGCGCGAGCTCCAGCATCTTCATCACGTTGAAGTAGCCCGTCAGGATGTAGGCTTCCTTCCCGAAGGCGCCCACCTCGACGCACCCCGAGCAGCCGCCTTCGCGCGCGTCCTCGAGCGTCTTGCCCTGGCGCAGCTGCTCCTCGACCACGGCGTCGGCATTGAAGAGGGAGGGGAACCCATAGCCGTTGCGGATCACCTTCAGCGCGCGCTTCAGCACGGCGTCCGGCGTCTTGCGCGACACCTGCACGTTGCTGCTCGGCTGCAGCAGGTGCATCTCGTCGATGATCTCGAGCAGCAGGTGCGTGACCTCGTTCGATCCGTCGCGGCCGTCGCGCAGCAGGCCCGCGAGGTTGATGTTCGCGAAGTCCGTGAAGGTGCCGCTTTCGGCCGCCGTCACGCCCACCTTTGGCGGCGCGGTGTGATTGTTGAACTTGACGAAGAAGCACTCCAGCAGCTCCCTCGCGGAGTCGCGCGTCAGCGTCCCGTTCGCGATCCCGGCCTGGTAGAAGGGCCACAGGTGCTGATCGAGGTGGCCCGGGCTGAAGGCATCCCAGCCGTTGAGTTCCGTGATGACCGCGAGATGACAGAACCAGTAGGTCTGCAGCGCTTCGTGGAAGTCCCGCGGCGCGTGCGCCGGCACCCGGCGGCACACATTCGCCATCGTCCGCAGTTCACGCGCGCGGAGCGGGTCGGCCGTGGCGGCGGCCTCGGTGTCCGCGAGGTCGGCGTGGCGCGCCGCGAAGCGGACGACCGCATCACAGGCAATCGCCATCGCCGTCAACTGCTCGCGCCTGTCCAGGGCCTCGGGGTCCTTCTCAAAATCGAGCGCGGCCCGCGCCGCCGCGATGTCCGCCTTGAAGTCGAGCATGCCCTTCCGGTAGATCTTCCCGTCCGCGACCGTGTGCCCCGGCGCGCGCTGCTCCATGAACTCGGTGTAGCAGCCGGCCGCGTAGGCGTCCTTCCACGCCTCCGGCAACTGGTCGAACATCTGGTCCCGCAGCGATCGATCGCGCCAGAACGGTATGACTTCGCGTTCGTAGGCCTCGATGACCGACGGGGTCACCTTGTACTGCGTCTTCGGGCGAGAATCGAGGATCCGCAGATCCTCGACACTGTGGCACGTCAGCTCCGGGTACGTCGGCACGGCCTTGGGACGCGGCCCGCGCTCACCGACGATGAGCTCGCCGTCACCCGTCCAGAGCGTCTTGCGATCGCACAACGCGTAGAAGTTCAGGGCGCGCAGCACCGGGATGCTGTGGCGGCCGAGGTGCTCCTTGTAGAACGCGGTCGTGATCAAGGCGCGCTCGTCGCTGATGGAAGGGATCGCGTCGAGACTGTCCCGGCGCAGGCGTTCGGTTCGCTCGGTCATGCGTGGCCTCCGATAGTCGTCGTCAATCCCCTGGCGCGGAAATGCGACGCCAGCGCGTCGAGCCGCGCCGGGTCAGGGGTCGGCGTGCCGTGGAGCGTGTAGTCCATCCCCACGCGCGCGAATTTCGCGGCGCCGGCCGGATGATAGGGCAGCAGATCGATCCGGCGGACGCCTCCGAGCGGCTGCACGAATGCCGCCGTGGCGTCGAGGTTCGCCTCATCGTCGTTGACGCCGGGGATGATGGGCACGCGGACCCAGATGTTCGCGTGCAGGCGGGACAGGGATTCCAAGATCGGAAGAGCACAC
>JAPKZP010000800.1 GCA_026393735.1 Acidobacteriota bacterium | reverse complement strand
ACCGCAATCCGTCCTACTACCGCGGGCCCCAGGATCCCAACCATCCCTGGTATCACGTGGGCTTCCGCGTGGTCCACAACGACGGCCCCGCGCTCGCGGCGGCTCAGGACACGGATGCGGACAGGAGGAATCCGTGACGATACACATCAGCACCTCGCTTCGATCCTGGCTCGCGGCATCGGGCCTCGTCATGGGTCTCTTCGCGGTCTTCGCCTGCGGCGGGAGCAACTCGTCCACGTCGTCCTCGTCGTCTGCGCCTTCCGCCGCATTCACGTTCTCGCCCGCCGCGCCGACCGTGAGCCTGTCCGTGCAGTTCTCCGACGCGTCGACCGGGACGCCCGTGTCCTGGTCGTGGAACTTCGGCGACGGCTCCACGAGCACGTCCCAGAACCCCACTCATGTCTACACGGCTGCCGGCACGTTTTCGGTCACCCTGACGGTGCAAAACGCGGCGGGATCCAACGCGAAGACCCAGACGGTCACCGTGACCGGGCGGACCGTCGGCGTGATGATCAACGACAGCCGGGCATTCAACGGCTACACGCTGTTTGCCCCCAAGCAGAACACGATGACGTACCTCATCAACAACGAGGGTCGGATCATCAACACGTGGACGGCCAGCAAGTTCCCGCCCGGACAGTCGGTCTACCTGCTCGAAAACGGACACCTGCTGCGGTCGTGCATGACCAAGGGACAACTGAGCAGCGGCGGCGGAGAGGGCGGGCGGGTCGAAGAGTACGACTGGGATGGCAACCTCGTCTGGGAGCTGGATTTCTCCAAGGCGACGTACATGCAGCATCACGATATCCACATCCTGCCAAACGGGAATCTGCTGATGCTCGTGGTCGAGAAGAAGTCCTACGCCGAGGTGCTCGCGGCAGGGTTCAATCCCGGCAAGCTGCAGCCGGAGATCCAGCAGAAAGGTCTCATGCTCCCCGACTACGTGGTCGAGATCGAGCCGACGCGGCCCGTCGGAGGCAAGGTCGTGTGGGAATGGCACGTGTGGGACCACCTGATCCAGGACTACGATGCGACGAAGTCCAACTACGGCGTGGTCGCGGCACATCCCGAACTGATCGATGCCGCCGGCGACCAGAAGAACCTGCCGGCGTTCTGGAACCACATGAACTCCATCGACTACAACGCGGCCCTGGACCAGATCGCCATGAGCGTCAGAGGCAACAGCGAGGTCTGGATCATCGATCACGGCACGACGACGGCCCAGGCCAAAGGCCATAGCGGAGGCAGACGGGGAAAAGGCGGTGACCTTCTCTACCGGTGGGGGAACCCGTTGACCTACAGGGCCGGCACGGCCAGCGATCAGCGCTACTTCCAGCAGCACGACGTGGAGTGGGTCCCGTCGGACTGTCCCGGCGCCGGGAATCTGACGTGTTTCAACAACGGTCTCGGGCGCGGGGACTACTCGACGGCCGATGAATTCACGCCGGCGGTCACCGCCGCCGGTGACTATCCCGTGGTCGCCGGTTCCGCATTCGGCCCGAAGACCTTCACCTGGACGTACCGGGGCACGTCGGCCAACCCGATGTACTCGGAGAACATCTCGGGTGCCCATCGGTTGCCGGACGGACACACAATCATCTGCTCGGGTACAGTTGGT
>JAPKZP010000343.1 GCA_026393735.1 Acidobacteriota bacterium | reverse complement strand
GTACGGCACCGGCCTGCTGTGGATCCGGCGCGACGTGCAGGACCGGCTCTGGCCGTCGGTCGTGGAAGGCTTCGACGGGTGGGACACCGTCGACCGCTACGGCGACGTGCCCAAGACCCCCGGCCGGGATTTCGTGGGTGCGTGGCCGCACGCGATGCAGAAGTACGCCTGGGGCGCGCTGTACTTCGCGCCGCTCATCTGGGGCGTGCTCGGCGCCCTGGACCTGCACGAGGAACTCGGAAAGGCGCAGGTCGAAGCGCGGGCGCGGGCGCTGGCGCGCCGGTTGCGGACCGGCCTGGACGCCATTCCTGGCATCGAAGTGCTCACGCCGGCCGACCCCGCTATGTCAGCCGCGATCGTGTCGTTCAGGGGAAAAGGCATCGAGCCGAGGGCGTTGTCGTCGGCGTTGCGCCGGGATCACAAGATCATCGTGCGGACGGTCAGCCATCCGCACATCGGGCTCGAGGCGTGCCGGGTGTGCACGCACATCTGGAACACCGAGGAGCAGGTCGATCTGCTCCTCGGCGTGTTGAAGGACAGGATGGCGAAGGGGTGACCCGGTCTACTTCGGCGCCTGGGCCTTCTTCTTGTCGATGACCTTCTTGAAGTAAGTCCACGAGGTTTCGTTCGGCCGCGCGTCGTCGAGGGCGGGCGGCGTCTTGTACTCGGGATACGAGGCGTTGATCTCGTTCTTGAGCACGTCGGGCAGCGCGTCGAACCCCGCCACGCGCTTGCCGGCGCCGCTGAAGATCATGTAGCCCACGCGGCCGCCCATCTCCATCCAGGGCATGAACTGCGAGACCCGCGCCCAGGCGACCTGCACATCCATGTCCTCGGACGTGGCGCCGTCCAGCAGGTGCTTCTCATTGAAGAAGAACGTGAACAGCTCCATCCCCTGGTAGTCGCCGCCGACGTATTGCTGGTAGTCGCTACCGAGCGGGTTCTTGTAGAACAGCGGCACGTCGAGCTGGTAGAAACCGAAGCCCTCCTTGAATACCGCGTCGAACTTGAACGGGCCCGTGGGGTTCTGAGCGAACATCGGCCTGGTGTTCACGGGGTCATTCGCCACGTGCACCACGTCGACGTCCTTGTTGGTCCACGGGTTCTTCCAGGTCCGGACAACCTCCTGGGTCTTCGGGTCGAGGTACAGCAGGATTTCGCGCGACACCTGGCGGTAGCCGTACCCGCGGCCGGGCTCGGTGAGGGTCCTGGAGGCGCGGATGTTCATCGCCTGGTACGTGAAGAGCAGACGGTCCTTTTCGCCCGGGATCCGGCTGTACACGCCGCCCTGGAACCAGAAGATCCCAGGCTTGCCGTCTTCGAGCGACGACTGCATCTTCCTCGACGCCTTCATGGCATCATCAGGATTGTTGAGGTCGAGGGCCGGCGGCGGTGGCGGCGGTGCGCCCTTCTTCTGCACCGCGGCGCCTTTCGTCACTTTGGCCGGCTGGGCGGTCTGCGCGCTGGCGATGCCCACGGCGAGCGCGAGCGCCACGAGCGAGACTCCGAAGCCGAACCTGAGACGCCTGGAGCGTCCGGACAGTGCGTATCGCAAGCTCATGAGTTCTCCTCCTGTGTGCACGCGGGTCGTACGGATGTCGACAGGGAACGGCTTACTTCTGGAGCGAACGGATCTCGTCGAGGTCCTTGGGCGGCTGCATCCACAGCGGCGCCTCGGCCTTCACGTACTCGCGGATCGAGGCCGGCAGGTCCTCGAAGCGATCGACGCGCCAGCCGACCATCTGGATCACCGCCTTCCCTTTCCCGACGAACGCCGGCAGATCGCCGACGCGATTCCAGATGAGCTGGTGCTTCGCGGCCGGGTCCTGCTCGGCCGGGTGGTAGACGAAGTCGTAGTTCTCGTAGGCCTCGTAGTGGCCGCGTGGCGTCTCCATGTTCAGGAACAGCGGCGAGGAGAAGACGAGCGACGGACCGAGGCGTCTCAACAGGAAGTTGTCGCCAGGGCCGATCTTCTGGAGATTGGCGCCCGCACCCTGCTCGACGAAGGTCGTGAGCCGATCGCCGACGAGCTTGTAGGTGATGAACTGGTACGGGTAGGCGATGCGCACGACCGGCTGGCCCTTGTACTCCTTGAGGATCTCGTTCGTCTCGGGATCGCGGTAGATGAAGACCTTGCGCGACAGCTGGATCGCCGTGTCCGGCTCTGTGGCCGCGATCATGCGGGCCGTGTCCGATCCCTCGATGCGCAGCAGGCGCTTGCCCTCGGGCGAGGAATAGACCTCGCCGATGGCGTACCAGTAGACCGGCGCTCCGGTTCCGGCGCGCAGGGTGACGAACTGCTTGAAGGTGTCGCGGTCGAATCCGGGGCCGGCGGTCACGGCGGGCACCACCAGGGCGGCGGTTGCGATCAGGCACAGGGCCCACGCCATCTTCTTCACGGGACTCGCTCCTCTCCCGGGGGCGCAACGACCAAAGTTACCACATTGGTCTTGTTGATATAATCATATATCACCCTGCCGTCAAATGCGAGATCCAGGCGC
>JAPKZP010000155.1 GCA_026393735.1 Acidobacteriota bacterium | reverse complement strand
CCGGTGTCACCAACGTTCCGGCGCACAGCGCCTTGTGGAACAGGCCGTCAGGCCTGTTTCCGCAGGGCTGAAGCCCTGCGCCACATTCGATATCGAACCCGTGCTGGCCCCAGATGCAGACCCCGGGTTCTCTAGTTCCAGTACACGCGCCTCCGCTCCGCTTTCGCCGGGTCGTGCAAGTAGAACCCAATCCCGTGCTTCATGACGTCGCTGTAGGTCGGCCAGGTGACCGCGATGGTCTTGGCCGGGTAGAACTCGCCCATCTGCTTGATGACTTCGAGGGCGCCGGAGAGGTGGCGCCCCACGCGGTAGTCGAGCGTCGATCCGGTCTTGCTGTTGTAGTCCGCGTAGAGCAGCCCGCGATCCGCCGCGGTCTGCATGAACTCGTCGCGGCCCGTCAGCATCAGGTCCTCGGTCATCGGGCCGACGAACTTGTCGATGAACGGCTCCGGCGTTTCCATGAGCACGGCGAAGCTGTTGGTGAAGTCCCCGACTTCGCGGTGCGTCAACCCTCTCAGCGACTTTGGCGACGTCTCGGTCTTCATCGGGAACTGCTCGGCCGAGAGCATCATGGCCGCCATCATGCACAGCTCCTCCGCCCGCTGGTGACAGACGTACGTCGACACGACGGGATAGCCGAGCGAAGCCTCGTGAATGTCGATCGTCATGTCGATCTGCTCGCGGCGGATCATCTCGGAAATCGCGAACGAGGTCCGCTCGGTCAGGTTCCCGTCGGGCCGGCCTGGAAAGGTGCGGTTGATGTTCCGGCTGTCCTGGTACGCCAGGTTCTGCGTCGACGGGTAGTGGACGAAGGTGAACGGATCCGGCCACTGGTCGAGCGGGTTGGTCTCGCGATCGCCGATCCGGTAGGTCTTCCGTCCCCACGGCGTCGTCACCCGGAAGAACGGCGGGTACGCGTTGCCCAGCATGCCGAGCGACGCCGCGCTCATGCTCGCGCGAGGGATCACGAAGACCTTTCCCTTCGTGACCGCGATGTTCTCCATGACGACGTACGCCATGGTCGGGCTCGCCGGCTCGTACGGGTGCGTCCCGGCGAGCAGCAGCACCGATCCGCCCGGCACGCCCGAGTCGAACACGTACACGGGCGCGTCCATCGGTGTGTCTCTGATGCCGTCGAAGTAGGTACTGAGGGGCACTTGCTTCGTCAGGGCCTGCGACACGACGACGCTCTCCCGGTACGCGCGCAGTTCGCGGATGTCCTTGGTCCCGACCACCATGAGGACCGCAACGGCGACGAGCAGCGCTATCCGCCGGGCGAGCACCGTCCGGTCGCTCGGGCGGCCCTTCCCTGCCTGGCCTTGTGCCTGTGCCTGTGCTGCCTGCGGATTCACCACGTCACCTCACTTAATGTGGAGCGCGCGCAGGATGAACGGGATCAGCGCGTAGGCATACACGATGTCGTAGGTGAGGCCGGGACGCGTCGCGCGGCGGAACAGGCGCGTGAACAGCAGCAGCGCGACGACCGCCGACATCACGAAGTAGAGCTGATGGATGATGCCCTGCAGCAGGATCATGGATGTCGCCTCAGTACCGCACGAGGAACGCCAGCTTGTTCGGCAGCATCAGCATGGCCAGCGCCACGATGCCCATGGCGAGCCAGGGCACGGCGGTGGCCTTCAGGAACGACGTGTAGCTGCCGCGATAGCCCACGGTCTCGATCGCCGTGCGTCCGACGATGCGGGACGGCGGCAGGCAGTCGCCGAGGGCGAAGAGGATGCTGAAAGCCGCCGCCACCACCGTAACGTTGGCGCCCACCGCGTTGAAGACGAAGATGAGGGGCGTCCCCAGGATGACCGCGCTGCCGAAGCCGAGCGATCCCTGTGCGAGCGGGCACACCGCGAGCGACGTGGCATAGATGCCGACGATCGGGAGCGCGACGAAACTGATCGCAATGAGCCCCCGCACGCCCGTCGCAGCCAGGATGTTTACCAGCACGCCGACGCTGATCATCGTCGCAACCAGCGGGAACACCTGTTCGACCGTCTGGTTCACGACTGTGAGCCAGCGGCCGAATGGCCGCCTGACCGGGTCGATGGCCACCGTGGCCGCCGCACAGATCAGGAAGATGAGCGGGAAGCCCAGTGTCGGCATGACGAACGCCGCGTACTTCGTGGCGAGGCTCAGCGCGACGAGGATGAGGAGCGGCGTCGCTGCGCGCCACCAGGTCATGCCGGGCGGCAGGGGCGGCAGGCCGGCGAGAATGGCATCCTTCGACTGGGGCACGGCGCCCCACCCGAGGTAGACGACCGTGAAGGCGGTAACGAGCAGCACCGGCGCGAGCAGCACGACGTCGAACCCGACGTACGGCATGTTGGCGCCGGCGGCCATCAGCATCGCCCAGACGTTGATGGGCGGCGCGACGGCCGACAGGATCCCCAGCATGAACACGAACGCGGCGGTGCGCGCCTCGGACAGGCCCATCATCCTGAGCACCGCGGCCACGAGCCCCCCCACCACGAGCACGGAGACCACGCCGG
>JAPKZP010000501.1 GCA_026393735.1 Acidobacteriota bacterium | reverse complement strand
TCGCGTTCCCGCTGCTCGTGGCGCTGGCGCAGGTACTGGTCCTGGGACGTGGCGCGGCGCACCACGCGCGGCGTGTGTTCGGTCGCGACGAGGCGATCCAGCAACGCGGAAGGACTCGTCACGACCAGCCCCAGCACGGGCCCGCCGTTGGTCTGCAGGATGACGGCGTCGCCGTCAGCGAGGGGCGGTTCAAGACCGGAGACGATCGCCGTGCGGACCCGTCCGCCCGGGATAATCTTCACTGCCACGACGGCGCCGGATGGACCAGCGCTCATAGGCCTCGCATCTATAACCGTCGGCTGGGCGGCCCACTGGAGACGGGACCAGCACCTCGCCGGGCGCATGCGGGCGCCCGGCGCGCGGGTGATGGTCCCGGATCTAGAGCTGGAACGCCAGCCAGTCCACGACGATCTTCGGACTGGCGTTGTGGCGTTCGAGCGCAGCGAGCGCCCGCCCGACGGCGGAAAACGCGCGCACGAGCCGATCCCGGTCGTAGTACCTCGCGACGGGCTCCAGTTCGGCCCGCAAGTCGAGGTTGACCAGCGCCTGCTCGGGCGCACGGGTTGTCAACAACGTCACATCACGCAACAACGAACTGAGCGCGCGGAGCCGCACGGCGAGGGCGCCGCGATCGCTCGCCTGGCCCTTGCCGTCCTTCTCCTTGCCCTTCTTTCCCGCCGTCTGCAGCAGCGCCGCGCCGACCGCCAGCCGGCCGCGAGCGTCGGCGGCCCGGGTCGCCTCGATCAGGATGGCCGTCGCCACGGCGCGGGCCTCCGCCATCTCCCCGGTCGCCGACTCGATCGCGCGGCCCAGGCTGCCGCCGGCCAACGCGGCCGCGGCGCGGGCCTCGCGCTCGGCGAAACCGTGCCGCGCCATGAGGGCGGTCGCGATTTCACCGGACGCGAGTGGCGCGAACCGCAACTGACAGCACCGCGAGCGCACCGTGTCGAGGAGGAGCATCGGGCGCGCAGTGACCAGAATGAAGACGTTCCGCAACGGCGGCTCTTCCAGGGTCTTCAGCAGCGCGTTCTGCGCGTCCTCCCCCATCAGGTCCGCCTGGTCGATGACCACCACGCGCGCGCGGCCCTCGAACGGCCGGTACGCCGTCTGCCCAACGACCTCCCGGATCGGCTCGATCTTGATCGACCCGTTGTCCTCGGGTGCGACCAGCTTGACGTCCGGATGCAAACCCCGTTCGATCTTGCGGCACGAGATGCAGGTCCCGCACGCGTCGCGCAAGCCCGCCGCCGCGTCCTCGACTGGACTGAGGCAGTTCATCGCCTGTGCCACGGTCAAGGCGACGCGCTTCTTGCCCACACCGTCGGGCCCGGCAAAGACCAGGCTCGGCGGGAGCGATCCCGACTTGATGGCGCGGGCCAGCAGCCCGAGCAGACGACGGTGACCGACGGTGTCGCGAAAAGTCATGGGAGGCAATCAGTTACGGGAGGAATGCTACCACAGGGGAAGGCCCGGCCGACGCGCGCAGCCTCCGGGGACCGGCTAAGGGAGCCACACGGCTTTCGCCGCGAGGATCGCGAAGACCGTGCCCATACCCAGGACCGATCGCCACTCCCGATTGCGCCAGACCCTCGCCCAGGCGAATGGGCGGTCGACAGCCGCCGCCCGACCGCGGCAGTAGTCGTCGTAGGTCGATCCAAAGCGGCCGCGCAGGAATGCCTCTTCGGTCTGGACGGCCGCACTGAGCGTTGCGCCGAGGTAGATCCCGATGATGACGCCGGCCGCGAGGCTCGCGCCGGCGACGGCAATTCCGGCGCCCATGACTGACGACCCGACGTACAACGGGTGGCGGTTCCACCGGTACGGCCCGGACCGGGTGACCTCGCGGCTCTTCTCGAGATGTCCCGCCGCCCAGACGCGGATCGCCTGCCCGACCGCCGCGATCGCCGTGCCCGCCGCGAGCCACGGCCACGTCGGGTGCGCGAGAAACAGCACGAGCACGCCGGACGCAAATCCCAGCGGCACGCGGAAACGGGCAAGCGCCGCAATCACGTCAGCCACCTGACCCACGCGTCTGCATCCGACGATCGGCGGCGGCCACGACCTCGTCGAGGGTGATCGTGTTGACACACGGCGTCTCGCGCCGGCACTGGCGTTTGTGATGGCACTCGCACTCGTCGAATCGCGACACGCAGATATCATGGCCCGCAAACGGTCCGTTGCGCACGGGGTTTGTTGGGCCGTAGACGCCGACGACGGGTATGCCCAGCGCGGAGGCCAGTTGCAGCGGGCCGGTATCGCCCGCCACGAACAGGGATGCCGACTGGATGATCGCCAGCAGGGCGCCGATGTCCGTCTCCGGTGCGACGTGCGCAGCCCCCGACGAGGCGGCGGCGACCGCGTCGGCAAGCGCACGCTCGCGAGGCCCCCAGAGGACGAGCGACGGCAGGCCGTGGCGCGACAGGAGATGTGCCGCGAGGGCGCCAAAGCGAACCGTCGGCCATTGCTTGTTGGGCCACCCCGCGCCCGGATTGAGCACCGCAAACGGCGCCACGCCGCCAATCCCGAGCGCCCGTCTCCCCTCGGCCACGGCCGGCGACGCGGGTACGCGCAGCGGAAACGCGAGCGGCCCATCGGCGGCGCCCAGGGCTCGCACAACGGACAGGTTCTTCTGGATGACGTGCCCGGCGTCATCGACGGGCACCTGCCGCGTGTAGAACATCCCCGCCGCGCGCTCCCGGAGCTGGGGTCCGGCAAAGCCCACGGCGTCACGCGCGCCGGAGGCTCGCGCGAACACCGCCGATTTCAGCAACCCCTGGAAATCGATCGCGACGTCGTAGCGCACGGCGCGCAGGGCCCGGATGGTCGTCAGGATCGAGGCGCCGCGCGACCCCGACACGACGTAGGTGCCGTCGATGATGGGAACGAAGGCGAGCAGCGACTGATAGCGCTCGTCCACCAGCCAGTCGATGCGCGCCTCCGGCCAGGTCGCGCGCAGGGCCGCCACGGCTGGCAGCGCGTGCACGAGATCGCCGAGGGCGCCGAGACGGACAACGAGGATCGATCGCGCCATTCAGCGTGTATGCAGTTTCGAAAGCAGGTCGCGGGTCGAATGGTCCTTGGAATCGCCCACGATGGCGGTCCGGCCGCCGTACGATTGCACGATGGGTCGCTCTGGCACGGTCTCGACGGTGTAGTCCGTGCCTTTGCAGTGCACATCGGGCTTCACGCGCAGCAGCACCTCGGTCACGGTGCGCCCCGAGAAGACGGTGACGTAGTCGACGGCGCGCAGGGCCGCGATGAGTTCGGCGCGATCCGCCTGTGGCATCACCGGCCGGCCTTCCCCTTTCAGCGCGCGGACGGACTCGTCGTCGTTGACGGCAACGATGAGACGGTCGGCTTCCCGCTTCGCGCCTTCGATGTAGCGGATATGGCCGACGTGCAGCAGGTCGAACACGCCGTTCGCAAGAGCGATCGTGCGCCCCGCGGCGCGGTCGGCGGCGACGAGCATGACGAGGTCGGCCAGCGAGACGATGGGAGCCATGTCGTCACGCCACCGGGTGGTCGACGAGCCAGACCACGGCGCCAATGAGGTTCTCGCACACCGCGTCGGGCGTGACGCCCGGCGGCGCGGGCAGGTGCATCTCGGTCGCGCCGTACCCCGTTTTGACGAGGATCCCGCGGGCGCCCACCGCGCGGGCGACGGCGAGATCGCGCCAGCGGTCGCCGATCACGACCGAGCGCCGGAGGTCGATATCGAGCTCCTCGGCTGCCCGCCACGCCATGCCTGCCTTGGGCTTCCGGCAGTCGCACTCGACGCGGTAGCGCGCGACGGCCGCGTCGGGAGAATGCGGGCAGTAGTAGTGACCGTCGATGGCGGTGTCGGCGCGCGCGGCCAGATCGCGGAGGTGCTGCGCCGTCGTCTCGACGAAATCCTCGCCGTAGAGGCCCTGGGCCACGCCGGCCTGGTTCGTGATGATGACGACGAGGTAGCCCGCGCGGCGCAGCAGGCGGATTGCGTCGAAGGCAAACGGGTAGATCGTCAGGCGCTCGAGGCGATCGAGGTAGCCGGCGTCTTCGTTGATCGTCCCGTCGCGGTCGAGGAACGCCGCGGGTCGCTTCTGCGTCACAGCACGTCTCCAATCGCCGCGGCGACGGCGTCCACGCCGATGCCGGTCATGCACCGGTGATCGAGCGGGCACTCGCGCAACATGCACGGCCGGCACCAGACCGGTGCGCTGAGCACCGTGACACGCGACGCCACGGGCGCCGTCGCCCGCTCGTCGGTGGGGCCGAACAGCGCCACCACCGGCACCCCGACGGCGGCAGCCAGGTGCATCGCGCCCGAGTCGTTCGACAGGAACGCCGCGCATTGCGCGAGCACGCCGGCCAGTTGCGGAAGGTCCGTCCGGCCGACGAGGTTGAACACGCGAGACGCCGACGTCCCTCCCCCGATCTTACCGAGTTCACGTTCGATTGCCCATGCGGTGGCGGCATCGTGCGCGCTGCCGAGCACGACGCACGCAGCCTGACGCGCCTGTGAGAGCCTGCGCGCAATCTCGGCGAAGCGCTCCGGCGGCCAGCGCTTGGCGCCGCCGTAGGCCGCACCCGGCGCCATGCCGACGAGCGGCACGCCGGGCGTCCAGCCCGCCTCGGCCAGCAATCCGCGGGCGGCGTCGAGCGCTCCAGCCGGCACGGCGAGCCGCGGCTCGCGGTCGCCGTTCGTGATCCCGAGCGCCGCCACGAGCCGGCGGTAGTAGTCCACCTGATGCACCGCCTCGCGTGGCCGCGCGACCGCCCGCGTCAAGAGCCACCCGCGGCCATCGCCTCGGTAGCCCCGGCGGTCGGCAATCCCGGCGCGGAACGCCACGAGCGCCGAATGAAAGGAGTTTGGCAGGAGTATCGCGAGATCAGCCCCGACGGCCTTCACCAGGCGCACGTCCTCGGCGATGCGCGTCAGCGTCCCCGAGCCCGGCCGCCGCTCAAAGGTCACCACGCCGTCGACGCCCGGCACGCACGGCCAGACGCCGGCCACGCTGGCGCGCGCGGCCACGACGAGGCGTGCGCCGCCGACATGGCGGCGGACGTCCGCGAGGGCGGGCAAGGCCATCACGACGTCGCCGAGCCAGTTCGGAGCGAACACCAGGACGGTCATGGTTCGGGTGGCCCGTTCTCGCGGGCCGCGGACGGGAACATGCCCGGTTCGCCCGACTCCGCGGTCTCGTCGTCGCGCCAGCGGCGGTGCATCCACAGCCAGAGTTCCGGGTGGCGCCGTACCTGCATCTCGAGGACGTCCGTGCAGCGCTGGGTGAAGTCGCGGATCGCTTCCGGCGAGTCGTCGGACGGCGGGTCGACGGGATGCTCGTAGACCAGGCGGTAGCGGCCGTCCCGTAGCGGCACGGCGAACACCGGGATGACGGGCGCGCCGGTCCGCACGGCCAGCATCGCGAGCGCCAGCGTCGTGGAGGCCGGCCGATCGAAGAAGCTGACGGTCACGGCGTCGGGCGCCTGGATGTGCTGGTCGATCAGCATCGCGACAGCCTGGTTCGCGGCGAGCGCCTTCAGCACGCGCCGCAGCGCGCCGCGGCGGTAGATGACGGAGTTGCCGGTGCACCCGCGCATCCGTTCCAGCAGGTCGTGCAGCCACGGATTGTCGAGCGGCCGGGCCAGCACGCCAATCGGGTAGAGCATCGCACCCTGCGCGATGGCGTTGATTTCCCAGTAGCCGAAGTGGCCTGTGAACAGCAGCGCGCCCTTCCCCTGCGCATGCGCTTCGCGGATGCGCTCGTCGCCGACAAACTCCACCATGCGCGTCATCTGCTTGCGCGACAAGCCGCTGAACTTCAGCAGTTCGAACAGGACGCGGCCGAAGTGGCCGAACACCTGCCGCACGAGCGCCTCTCGCTCGGCCGGCGCCTTGCGCGGGAACGCGGCGGCCACGTTGGCGAGGGCGATGCGGCGATGCCGCCGGTCGAACGTGAAGAACAGGAAGCCGAGCGCCGAGCCCATGCCGCGCACGAGGCGCCACGGCAGCAGCCGCGTCACCCAGAGCGTCAGGAGCACGAGCGCGTACTCCACGCGTTGGCGCAGGCGCTTCACGACACATCCCCGCTGCAGGCCGCGCGTTCGTCAGCCAGCCGATCGCAGAGCCACCGCGCGAACGCGTCCGCGGGTTCGACCCGGATTCGGAGCGGCAGCCACATCACGGGCAGGGGCAGCGGCCGAAACGGCTGGAGACGCATCAGGTCCTTCTCGGTGGTCATCAACGCCGCCGCGCCGCCTCGACGGGCCGTCGCCACGAGGTCGGCGATCTCGCGCGACGTGAACCGGTGATGGTCCGGGTACGCCGTCGTGCCGGCGACAGGCCATCCCGACGCGCGCAGGTCCTCGAAGAAGCGCTCGGGCCTCGCGATGGCCGCGACGGCATGCACGGGCACCTTGCCGACCGCGACCGGCACACGGCGGTCGAAGTCGTCGAGGCGGCACGCCGCGCCGGCCTCGCGCGCCAGGCGGAACAGGTGCGGCACACCAAGCTGGCTCCCGATCCTCGAGGCCTCGTCATCGCTCGCGTCAGCCACGAGCAGCGCGTGGGCCGCGCTTGCCGCCTCCAGCGATTCGCGCAAGCGCCCGCAGGGCAAGGTCCGGGAGTCGGCGAGGTCCTCGGGCGTCACAATCAGCAGGTCGGTGCCTCGCGCCAGCGGCAGGTGCTGGAACCCGTCATCGAGCAGGTGCACGGTCGCCCCGAAGTGC
>JAPKZP010000355.1 GCA_026393735.1 Acidobacteriota bacterium | reverse complement strand
TCCATCGGCATCACGAAGTACCCGGCTCTGTTGATGCCGCGCTTGGAGCCGAGCGCCAGCGCGAGCGCCTCGCCGATGGCGAGGCCGGTGTCTTCGACGGTGTGATGCTGATCCACGTCGAGATCGCCGGCCACGCGCACGCCGAGATCGAAGGCCCCGTGACGCGCCGTCAACTCGAGCATGTGGTCGAAGAAGCGGATGCCTGTCGACACCTCGTAACGTCCCTTCCCCTCGATCCCGAGGCGCACCGCGACGTCCGTCTCGCGCGTCTGCCGCCTGATCACGCCCTGGCGCATGTGTCCTCCAATGCCGCGATGCACGCCTCGGTGTGCTCGACGAGGCCGGCCGTGATGCGGATGCATCCGGCGCATCCGGCCATCGACGACCGGTCACGGACGTAGATGCCGCGCGCGGCGAGCGTCTCCACCAGCGCCGCAGCGCCAGCGCCGACACGCACGAGCACGAAGTTCGCCTCGCTCGTCCAGTACGCACACCCCAGCCGCTCGCACGCGGCGTAGATCCGCCGGCGGGATTCGGCGACCTGGGCCACGTACCACGACACGTAGGCGGCGTCCTGCACGGCGCACCGGATGGCGGCCAGGGCGAATACGTTCACGCTGAATGGCAGGACCACGCTCCGCAGCTGCTCGATGAGCGGCGCGGCCGCGACGAGATACCCGGCCCGCACGGCCGCCAGGCCGAAGGCCTTGGCGAATGTCCGGCCGAGCACGACGTTCGGGTGCGATCGCAGGTCGGAGAGGAAGCTCGTGCTCGCGAATTCGACGTACGCTTCGTCGAGGAACAGCACGGCACGCGCGGGCAGACGATCCGCGACGGCTCGAATGGCCGCAGCCGGCACCAGGAGGCCGGACGGATTGGCTGGGCTCGCGACGAACACGACGCGCGTCACGGGCGTGATGGCGGCCAGCGTCTCCTCGAGCGGGAAGTCGAAATCCGGCCGCGGCCCCACGTGCACGACCCTCGCACCGGTCACCGCCGCGCTCGCGGCAAACAGTGCGTAGGCCGGCTCGACGACAACCGCTTCGGCTGGCTCGCCGTTTGCGTTCCGCTGCAGCCACGCGACCGCCGCGGTGTAGATCCCTTCGTCGAGTCCGTTCGTGAGCAGCAGTTGATCGTCACGAATGCCCAGCCACACGGCGCACGAGCGGTACGTGGCACCGTACTCGGGGTACGCGGCCGCCTCCGGCGCGGTCACCGCCCGCATCGCCTCGAGGACGGCCGCCGAGCAGCCCGCCGTGTTCTCGTTCAGGTGCAGCCGGATCCCGGGTCCTCGCTCCGGGGCGCGTTCGTACAGGTCGCTCATCGGCATCGCTCCCGGATGGACTCGGCGTGGGCCATCAGGCCCTCGGCCTCGGCCAGCGCGATGATGGCAGGCGCCAGTCGGCGCAGCCCACTGCCGGTCAGACGCTGGCGTGATGTGACCCGCACGCAGTCGGCGGCCGAGAGCCCGCCGCGGAACCGCGCGGCCCCCGACGTCGGCAGGACGTGATTCGAGCCGGTGGCGTAGTCGCCCGCGGCCTGCGCGCTCCACGCGCCGACGAAGGCCGTGCCCGCCCGGACGGCCGCGGCCGTGGCTGCGTCATCGCACACGAGGTGCTCGGGCGTGAGCCGGTCCGCCAGCGCTGCGGCGTCGGCCGCGGTACGCACGATGACAATAGCGCCTCCGCGGGCAAGGGCCTCACGGGCCGGCCCCGTCGACGGCAGACGGGCCGCGATCTCGCGCTGCACC
>JAPKZP010000613.1 GCA_026393735.1 Acidobacteriota bacterium | reverse complement strand
GTTAAGTGTGCAGGATTGTGAGCCATGAAGTCATATACACGAGAGGGGGGGAGCGCGTCAAGAGGTGAAGGGACCACTCGCCGAGCATTTCGGCAGGAACGGTGCCATGCGTGTGACCCGTCGAAGTGAGAAGTGAGAGCCCGGCGCCGGCGGCGTGGAAGACGCTGATTGCCGAAGCCCCGGGGACGGACGTCCTCGACGGCGTCGCGATGGTGAACGACCAGTTCGTCACGACGTGGATGACCGACGCCCACACCACGGTACGGCTCTTTGCACGAGACGGCGCGACACTGAAGGACGTGGCGCTCCCGACGATCGGCACGGTGTCCGGCTTCAGCGGCAAGCGCTCGCACACGGAAGCGTTCTACGCGTTCACGTCGTACACCTACCCGACGACGAACTTCCGGTTCGATTTCGCGACGGGGCAGAGCACGGTGTTCAAGGCCCCCGTGGTGGACTTCGACGCCGCGAAGTACGAGACCATCCAGGTCTTCTACCCGTCGAAGGACGGCACGAAGATCCCCATGTTCCTCACCTACCGCAAGGGACTCGAGCGGAACGGCCAGAACCCGACCTACCTGTACGCGTACGGCGGCTTCAACATCCCCACCACGCCGAGCTTCTCGCCGGCCATGGCGGCGTGGATGGAAATGGGCGGTCTCTACGCCGTCGCCAATCTCCGCGGCGGCGGCGAGTACGGCCAGACGTGGTACGACGCCGGGCGGCTGAAGAACAAGCAGAACGTGTTCGACGACTTCATCGCGGCCGCCGAGTTCCTCATCCGCGAGAAGTACACGTCGACACCGAAGCTCGCCATCGCCGGCGGCAGCAACGGCGGCCTGCTGGTCGGCGCGTGCCTGACGCAGCGGCCCGATCTCTTCGGCGCGGCGCTGCCGGCCGTCGGTGTCATGGACATGCTCCGGTACCACAAGTTCACGATAGGCTGGGCGTGGAAGTCGGACTACGGCGATCCCGACACGAAGGAAGGCTTCGACATCAACATCAAGTACTCGCCGCTGCACAACATCAAGCCCGGCACGAAGTACCCGGCGACCTTCGTCACGACGGCCGATCACGACGATCGGGTGGTCCCGGCGCACAGCTTCAAGTTCACCGCCACGCTGCAGGCGGCGCAGGCGGGTACGGCCCCGACGCTCATCCGCATCGAAACGAAGGCGGGCCACGGTGCGGGCAAGTCCACCGAGAAGCAGATCGAGGAGCGTGCCGACGTTTTCGGGTTCCTCGTGCGCGAGCTGAAGATCACGCTGCCGCCCGCGTTCGGCAAGCAGTAGGGGCACGGCGCAAACGGTCGTCCGTTGGGGTCTATAATGGACGCTGTTCCTGTGCGTCATTCGATGTGCCCGGCCTCCGCGCGCTGTCGCGTGAGCGCCGGGGTATAGCGCTGGAGGAGTCAAGACATGCGGAGACCGTGGATGGTGACCGGGACGGCGTGCCTCGTCGTGGCGATGGCCGTCGGCCTGAGCGCGGATGTGAAGTCGCGTCAGAAAACGCAGGTGAAGTTCGAGGGCATGCTCGGTCGGATGATGGGCATGTTCGGCGGAAAGGCGGCGAAGGAGGGCATCGTCAGCACGGTGGCCGTCAAGGGCGATCGCCAGATGAGTGTCAGCGACCAGACGGGCGAGCTCGTGGATCTGGCCGCGGAAAAAGTCTTTCAGATCAACTTCAAGGACCGCAGCTACAAGGTCCGGACCTTCGCCGAGATCCGCAAGGAGTGGGAAGAGGCCCAGGCGAAGATGAAGGAGCAGGCCTCCAAGGAGAAGGACAAGGAGAAGAGTGGAGCGCCGGAGTACGAGGTCGACTTCGACGTCAAGAAGACGGGCCAGCAGAAGGCCGTCAACGGCTATGCCTGCCAGGAAGTCATCATGACGATCACCATTCGCCAGAAGGGCAAGAAGCTCGAGGACGGCGGCGGCATGGTCATGACGTCCGACATGTGGATGGCTCCGGCGATTCCCGCGCTCCAGGAGCAGGCCGCGTTCCAGCGGCGCTACATCCAGAAGCTCTATGGCAGCGACGGATCGGACATGGCGCGCGACATGGCGCAGGCCATGGCGATGTATCCCCAGATGAAGGACGGCCTGGCGCGCATGCAGAAGGAGTCGGTCAAACTCGAGGGCAGCCCGGTCCTGACGACGGTCGTCATGGAGAGCGTGCAGACGCCTGAACAGGCGCAGGCGCGCGCGGACCAGGAGAAGAGCGGCGGATCAGGCGGCCTCGTCGGCGGTCTGGGCGGCATGTTCGGCAAGAAGAAGAAGGCCGACGAGCCGAAGGACGCGCCGCCCCCGGCCTCGGCCGGCGGGCCGAAGAATCGCGCCACCATCATGACGTCGACCTTCGAGGTGCTGAGCGTCGAGACCGCGGTCGCTCCGGCCGACATCGACCTGCCGGCCGGATTCAAGCAGAAGTAGGAAGAGCCGGACGCCCGGTCGGGCTACTGCTTGATCAGTTGGCCGCGGACGACGCCACCCGGGTTCAACGCCGAATGCAGGTTGAAGTAGTAGCCTGACGGGTTTGCGAGAATGGCGCTCGCCACGTCCGCCGGGACGGCCACGTTCGAGATTGTCACGAACACTGATCCCGTCGGCGTGACGATCGGAGCAGCCTGCGAAATCGGCAGCGGCACGACCGGCGCGCCTACAACACCGGCCGCGCCCGGGTGGATATGGCCAGCGACGATGACCGATCCCGAATCGAGGGGCGCCGGCAGCACGACGGCCTTGACGAGGCCGCCAACCTGAATCGTGAAGCTCGCCGCATAGGCGCCGCCGCCGGTTGGCGTCATGGAGACCGAGACGCTCCCGGCCGAGGCGGCCTCTGGCGCGGTCGCCGCGGGCACTTCCTGGGAACCGGACAACTGCGAGACCAGGGTGGTGACGCCGCTGGGCGTCGCCGGCGACAGCACGGCATCACATCCAACCGCAAACAGACAAAGAACGACCGCGATAGTGCCTAGGGGCTTCATTGGGGGACCTCCTCGCGCTGGGTTTCCGGAAGGGGTGATCTTACCACGCGGCACGCGGTTTCCAGCCCCGCCGAATTCGCCGCAGGCCGCCCGCCCGCTACGACGGACGCCGGCCGATGTTGTACTTCTGGATGGCGGCGATCTGGGCCAGCGCGGCCCGCGCGCGCGTCGACGTCGCGTCGTCAGGGCTGAGGTCCAGCGCATCGAGGAAATGCTGGTAGGCCGGAGCGACCTGGCCAAGCTGTTCGAACTGAATCAGGCCGGCACCCACGTGAGCCGCGGCGGCCGTCGGTCCGGACGGGTAGTCGCGCAGGTGCCGCCGGAACACGACCAGTGCCGCATCGGTGTGCCCGTTGGCCGCCAGCCAGTTGCCGAGCGCCATCGATTCGTCGGCACCGAGCGCACGCCGGGTCTGGTCCGCTGGCAAGGCGAAGTACGCCTGCGCCACGCGCGCCATATCCGGCGGTCCAGACGCGGGAACCTCGTCGACGAGGGGGGCAGGCGTCCCGGCGACCGCCGCGTAGGTTGACGGCTTCGCCGTCACCTCGCGCCGGCTCATGACCCAGGCGACCGCCAACCCCGCCGCGAAGCCGCCAATGTGCGCGCCATGCGCCACGCCGCCGCCGCTCGAATCGGCGAGGAGGAACGGCAGCAGGTTGTCGACGACGAGGTAGATCCCCAGAACGAGCCGGGCGGGCACCGAGAC
>JAPKZP010000753.1 GCA_026393735.1 Acidobacteriota bacterium | reverse complement strand
GCCATCGTACTGGGGCCTCGGCCGTTCGACAGCCGCTCCCCGATGGTGCTCGAGGCGCAGTGGGACCGCGATCATCGCATGGGGCGCGAACAGGTCACGACGTACCTGCGGCAGCACTGGGATGGTCAGCCCATCATGGCGAGCATGGGATCGCTCGCGCACTACATGCAGGAACTGTCGAGCCACGGGTTCGCGATCCGCGACTTCCTCCACGAAGGCAACGGAGACATCTGGCTGGCGGCCCTCGACGCGCCGGCCCCGCACGCGGCATGGATGCTGATGGAAGAGCAGGCGGAGGGCGGCGACATGCTCACCGAGCTGGCGCGAACACGCCCCCGCTTCCTCGACGGCTATCTGCGCGTGGCGGAAGGCGGAGGCGTGGCGCTGTACCGGCGTCGGCCGTGAGCCGCTAGAAGCGGTACGTGAAGGCCGACAGGATGTTCAGGCCGCCGAGGTCGAGCTTGTCGCTCAGGAAGTCGTTCGGAAGATCCGCCTGCGCCCACTGAAAGCGCATCTCCACGCCCAGGCTGAACTTGGGTGATACACGCCCGCGCACCCCGAACGTGGCGACCGGGCCGACGCTCGTCCCGCTGGCGACGTACTTCTCGTAGTAGATGCTGTTGTCGGCGAAGTCCACGAAGTCCCCGGTCTCGCTGTAGTGCCAGAAATTCACGCCGAGACCGGCGCCAACGTAGGGCTGAAATGCCCGCTTTGTCCCGAGCGGGAAGATCCGCACCATCCCGGTAACGGGGACGATGCGCAGCTTCAACTCCTGCTCGATTTCGTTGCCGTTCGTATTCACCCATCCGTCGTAGATGGTCGGCACGCTATGCTGATAGTACGCGCCGCCGACGGCCGCTTCGAAGTAGTCCCCCAGGCCCATCGCCCAGTCGCCTCCGACGGTGACCCCGGTGAAGTCTCCGACATCGAAGAGCAGGTACTGCCGATTGACGACGAGGACATCGTTGTCGGCGCGAGCGTCCTCACCGCGCGGCATGAACGAGCCAAGATTCACGGTGAATGCCTGCTGGGCCTCGGCCGTGCCCGCCTGGGCTGCGAAGATAGCCACCGCGAACAGTGTTCCACTGATGATGCGACGGATCATGTCATCCCCTCCCGGGTGGTGCGTGCTGACCAGTGATACAGCACATCCGGTGCCAGATCGTCACGCGGAAAGGGGCGACAATTCAGGCCTGACCGGCAGGGTTTGTCCCAGCCAGGTGTCAGGACGTCCGGTTTCGTGAACTCTTTCGCTCGAAGTACTCGAGGATGGTACTGAGCATGGCCGCGTGGAGGGGGCCGTTCGTGGCCAGCACGTGGCCGAGCCGCGCGTTGAAGCCGCCTCCGTCCATCCCGGTGACGTGCCCGCCGGCTTCCTCGACGAGCAGCGTGGCCGCCGCGATGTCCCACGGCTTCAGGCGGTCCTCCCAGAACCCGTCGAGCCGCCCCGCGGCGACGTAGCACAGGTCGAGCGCAGCCGATCCGAGCCGGCGGACGGCCTGCGCGCGCGTGAGAAACGCGCCGAACAGGCCGAGGATGTCGTCCGGATTCTGGTGCACGTCATACGGAAAGCCCGTCACCAGCACCGCGTCCACGAGCCGTTCGACAGACGAGACCTGCATGCGGAGGCCGTTCAGATACGCGCCCTGTCCGCGCTCGGCCGTGAAGAGTTCCCGCCGCGTCGGGTCATAGACCGCCGACACCTCGACGCGTCCGTTGATCTCGAGCGCGAGCGCGGAGCAGAACACCGGCATGCCGTGCGCATAGTTGGTCGTGCCGTCGATCGGGTCGAAGAGCCAGCAGTACTCGGGATCGTCACCCGCCGACTGCCCCATCTCTTCGGCGAGCACGCCATGGGACGGGAATCTCTCCGCGAGCACCTCCCGGCACATCCGCTCGACCGCGAGATCCACCTCGGTGACGAGATCGATCGACCCCTTCTTGGAGACGGCGAAGTCGCGTTGGAACGATGCCATCTGGATGGCGCCGGCCCGCAGGACGATGTCGACCGCCGTGGCGAGGTATCGAGGATCGTGTGACATCTGGTCGTCCGTGCGGACTACGCCTGAGGCGAGACTCTCTTCACGAGGCAGACTTCCATGCCCCCGTCGGGAACACGCGACAGCCGCACATCGTCCATGAAACTGCGCATGAAGAAGATGCCGCGGCCGCTCGACTTCAGCAGGTTCTCGGGTGCCAGCGGATCCGGCAGGGCATCGGGATCGAAGCCCTCTCCCTGGTCGCGGACGGAAATCGTGAGTTC
>JAPKZP010000499.1 GCA_026393735.1 Acidobacteriota bacterium | reverse complement strand
ATCGTCAACATCCAGGTCTGGTACCACGTGGGGTCGAAGGACGAGCGGCCGGGCCGCACCGGGTTCGCCCATCTCTTCGAGCACCTGATGTTCAAGGGCTCCAAGAACGTCCAGCCTGAGCACCACAGCGCGATCATCTCCGGCGTGGGCGGCCAGTCCAACGCGTACACGAACGAGGACGTCACCGTGTTCTGGGAGACCGTGCCCTCGCACTATCTCCCGCTCGCGCTCTGGCTCGAGGCCGACCGCATGGCCACGCTGCGGTTCGACAAGGCGATGTTCAACCGCGAGCGCGACGTCGTGAAGGAAGAGCGGCGCATGCGGACCGAGAACCAGCCCTACGGCCGCATGCCCGAGATCATCTACGGCCAGGCGTTCACCGTCCATCCGTACAGGCATCCGACCATCGGATCCACGGGGGACCTCGAGTCGGCGTCGCTCGACGACGTCCGCGAGTTCTTCCGGACGTTCTACGTCCCGACGAATGCCACCGTGACCATTGCCGGCGACATGGACAGCGCCCAGGCAGTGGAACTCGTGACGAAGTACTTCGGGCGCATCCCGAAGCCCGCTCGCGCGGTGCCGCGCGACCTCCCGGTCGAGCCGCCGCCGACGGGGCCGCGCCACGTCACCATCGAGGAGAGCTGGCCCCTGCCTGTCGTCGTGATCGCGCATCACGTGACGTTCGATGGCCACCCGGATTCGTATCCGCTGCACGTGGCGTCGAAGATCCTCTCCGACGGACAGAGCTCGCGAATCTACCAGAAGCTCGTGTACGAGACGGGCATGGCGCTCGCCGCGTTCGGCGTCTGCAACCTCGTCGAGCAGCCGAACCTGTTCTATGCCGTCGCCATCGTGCAGCCAGGCCATACGCCGGCCGAGGCCGAGGCGGCCCTGGCCGGCGAACTCGACCGCTTGCGGGCCGAACCCATCACCGAGGCTGACCTGTCGCGCGCGAAGAACCAGTTCACGCGGGACTACGTGCTGGGGCGCGAGACCGTCCAGCAGAAAGCCACCGTGCTGGCGCACGCGTCGGTCCTGCACCACAACGACGTCAGCACGGCGGACGGCGAATTCGAGATCTTTCAGGCGATCACGGTTGCCGATGTCCAGCGGGTGGCCCAGACCTACTTCGCGCCGGAGCGCCGGCTCGTGATCACGGTCCTGCCGAAGGCCGCGACGGGAGACGCACGATGAGCCCGGCGCGACAGGCGGCGGCCGTCCTGGCCGCGGCGGTGCTGCTGCTGCCGGGGGGGACGGCGGCACAGGTGAAGAACTGGCCGTCGGAATCGGCGCCGAAGCCGTTGAAGGCCCGGCCCGTGACCTTTCCGCCCTACGAAGTGCGGACCCTGCCGAACGGCCTGCAGGTCGTCGTCGTGCAGCATCACGAGCAGCCATCCGTGAGCGTGCGCATCCTCGTGGGTGCCGGGTCGGCGCAGGACCCGGGCGGCAAGCCGGGCATCGCCAACATGGTGGCGTCGCTGCTCGACCAGGGCACCACGACGCGCAGCGCGAAGCAGATCGCCGAGGCGGTCGACACGATCGGCGGCCAGGTCAGGATCGGCGCCGGTACGGACCTGACCTTCGCGTACATCACCGTGCTGAAGGACAGCTTCGCCGCAGGGTTCGACATGCTGTCCGAGATCGTCAGGACGCCGGCGTTTTCGTCCGGGGAGATCGATCGGGTGCGTCAGCAGATCCGGTCCGCGCTCAAGGTGAGCTACGACGATCCCGCGTACCTGGCAACGACCGTCTTCGAGCGCCTGGTGTACGGGTCCCATCCGTACGGACTGCCAGGGTCCGGGACGCCGGACTCCATCGAGCGCATCACCCGCGACGATCTCCTGGCGTATCACCAGCGGTACTACGCGCCCAACGTGTCGATCCTCGCGATCGTCGGCGACGTGGTGCCCGCCGAGGCTTTCGCGGCGGCCGAGCAGGCGTTCGGGTCCTGGCCGCGGCGGGAGGTCGTGCCGATGCTCGCGGTGTCGCCGCCGCCGCCGACCCGACGCATCGTGATCATCGACAAGCCGGGCTCGACGCAGACGGAAATCCGGGCGGGGCACCTCGCGATCCGCCGGAATGCCACCGACTTCGCGGCGCTGGATCTGGCGATCCGTGTCCTCGGCGGCGACGGCGCCAACCGTTTGCAGCAGGTCCTGCGCATGGAACGCGGGCTGACTTACGGCGCATCCGCCGACCTCGAGACCTACAGGAACACGGGCGACATCGTCGCCGAGACGGACACGCAGTCGGAGACGACCGGTGAAGCGTTGCGCGTCATCGTGGACGAGTTCTTCCGGATCGAGCGGGAGGCGGTGGAGTTCCGGGAACTCGAGGATGCGAAGGCGTACATGACCGGGAACTTCCCGCTGACGATCGAAACGCCTGACGCCATCTCGACCAAGGTCCTGACGGCGCTCTTCTACGGCCTGCCGCTCAAGGACCTCGAGACGTTTCGCGAGCGCGTGAACGCGGTCACGACCCTGGATATCGAGCGCGTGACCCGCGCGTACCTGAAGCCTGACCGCCTGTCGATCGTGCTGGTCGGCAACGCCGCGGCCTTTCTCGCTGAACTCCAGCGTGTCGGGTTCCGGAACTGCGAGGTGGTGCCGCTGCGTGATCTCGATCTGACGGCGCCAGACCTGAAGAGACCACGTGCGCCTGCGGGCGCTGGATTCGGATCGCCCGTGGAGGTCGGTCCCCCGATGACGAAGGGCGACTGGGAGAACGCCAAGGCCGTCGTGATGCGCACCGTGTCGGCGAGCGGCGGGGCCGAGGCACTGCAGCGCGTCAGGACGGTCCGCGCTCGCGCCGAGAGCACGATGACCACGCCGGCCGGCCAGGTACGCGCGACGACGCAGACCTTCATCGAGTACCCGTTCCGCCTGCGCGTGGAGGCGACGCTGCCGAAGCAGATCGAAATCGTGCAGGCGTGCGCCGACGGAGCCGCGTGGTTGAAGGACGTCAACGGCGCCCGCGACGCGCCGCCCGCGATGAAGGACGAGATGGCGCTCAGCCTGCGCCGCGACTGGATCATGCTGCTCCGCGACGCGATGAACGACAAGCTGATGGGAAAGCGCCTCCCCGATGCCAGGGGACTCGCGGATCGCCCGTTGTACGTCGTCGAGCTCTGGGCCGACGACATGCTTCCCGTGCGCTTGTCCGTGGATGGCGGAACAGGGCGGCTCGTGAGTCTCTCGTACGACACGAAAGGGCCCGGCGGCGTCGAACGCACGACCGAGACGTACGACGACTTCCGCCTAGTGGACGGCCTGCTGGTGCCCTTCTCGGCCGTCGTTCGGCTCGGCGCGGTGCCGATCCTCGAACGGACGCTGACCGACTATCGGGTCAACGTGGAACTTGACCCGGCGATCTTCCAGAAGCCCCGCTAGGAAGCTGTCATGTCCACGGTGATGATCTCGTGCGGTGAGGCTTCCGGCGACCTCTACGCAGGCGCCCTGACGCGAGAGCTGCGGGGGCTGCGCCCTGACATCCGGATCATGGGGTTTGGCGGAGACCGGCTGCGGGCGGCGGGCGCGGACCTCGTGGGTGACTATCACGGCCTCACCGTCACGGGCCTTGTGGAGGCCTTGCGCGTCCTGCCCCGCGCGTGGCGCATGCAGCGGGCGCTGGTCGCTCAGGCCGAGCGCGAACGGCCTGACGCACTGGTCGTCATCGACTTTCCCGATTTCAACTTCCGGCTGGCCGAGCGGTTGCACCGCATGGGCGTGCCGATCATCTACTACGTGTGCCCGCAGGTCTGGGCATGGCGATCGGGACGGTTACGGGTGCTGAAGCGGCTGGTGGATCAGGCGCTCGTCATCTTCCCCTTCGAAGAGCCCATCTATCGCGACGCCGGTATCCCTGTCAGCTTCGTCGGGCACCCGCTCCTCGACATGACGGCGCCTGCGACGGATCGCGCCGGGCTGTGCCGTGAACTGGGGCTGCGTCCCGTCGCGCCCACGATCGCGCTGCTGCCAGGGAGCCGGCCGAACGAGCTGCGCGCAACCGTGCCCACGCTGGCGGCCGCCGTGCCGCTCATCGCCGCGGGTGTCCCGGGCGTGCAGTTTATCGTGGCCCGCGCCCCCAACCTTCCGGACGCGCTGTTCGCGCCGCTGACACAGATCGCCGGTCCCGCTGTCGCAATGGTGAGCGGTCGGACCGACGACGTGCTGGCGGCTGCGGACGTTGTGATTACCGCCTCGGGCACCGCGACGGTGCAGACCGCGATTCACGGCCGGCCGATGGTGATTGTCTATCGCCTGTCGCCGCTGACATACCGGCTCGGCAAGCCGTTCGTGAAGGTCGATACGTACGGCATGGTCAACCTCGTAGCGGGAGAACGCATCGCACCCGAACTGATCCAGGACGACTTCACGCCGGCCACGGTGTCTGCGGAGACGGTCCGCTTCTTTGCGGACACCGAGTACGCGGCGCGTACCCGGACCGCACTGGCCCGCGTGCGCGCGAAACTCGGCTCGGGTGGCGCCAGCCGTCGTGCAGCGGAGCACGTCCTGGCGGTCTGTGACCGCCGGGCGGGCCGCGCCTGATAGACTGGTGCGGATGTCCATCCGTCTTCGGGCCCTGCTGGTGCTGGCGATCGCCGTGGTTGCCGGCGGGACCGCCTCGGCGACGATTCTGATCCCGGTCGATCTCACGGAACTGGTCCGCGACGCCGACACGGTGGCGTGCGGCCGGGTTGTCGACGTGTCGGCGGTGCGCGTCGAAGGGCGCTACAGCGACACAGTCGTGACGCTGGCGCCGTCGGACGTGCTCAAGGGAGAAGCGCGTGGCGAGATCGTCTTCCGCGTGGCGGGTGGCGAGACCGGCCGCTACCGGACGGTGATCATCGGCGCCCCGGTCTTCCACGAGGGCGACGAAGTCGTCGTGTTCCTCGCCGGGCAGGCGCCTCAGGTGCCGCATCTCGTCGGGTTCAGCCAGGGCGTGCTGCCGATCCTCCGCGACGACCTGCGGCGCGCCGTCGTGCTCGCCCCTCCGGCCGCGAGCACGGCCGCCGCCGCCCAGCCCGTCGT